>NZ_JBEYKR010000007.1:0-116417 GCF_040703535.1 Streptomyces sp. NPDC007346 | reverse complement strand
GGCGGGGGGGGGCGGCCCCCCGAGGGGTGGGGGCAAGGGGCAACTGGCAATGAGCAAGGGGTGACCACAGGGGACACGTTCAGGGGCCGCCGGTACGTTCGGAGCATATGTACATGACGAGCCTGCGCCTGCTCGCGGGCGCCGACCCGAGGAGCACACCATGACCGTCGAGGACCCGCAGCTCCCGCCGCTGGACGCGCTGACCGATGTGGCCGGGGTCCGGGTCGGGCACGCGCAGGTGGCCGGGGCGGGGGCGTTGAGCGGTACGACCGTGGTCCTGGCGCCGGAAGGCGGGGCGGTGGCCGCCGTCGACGTGCGGGGCGGCGGGCCGGGCACCCGGGAGACGGACGCGCTGGACCCGCGCAATCTGGTGCAGCGGGTGGACGCGGTCGTCCTCACGGGCGGCAGCGCGTACGGCCTCGACGCCGCGTCCGGCGTGATGGCCTGGCTGGAGGAGCGGGGGCGGGGCGTCCGGGTGGGCACGGACCCCGCCCAGGTGGTCCCGGTGGTTCCGGCGGCGGCCCTCTTCGACCTCGGGCGGGGCGGCGACTGGCGGGCCCGTCCCGACGCGTCGACCGGGCGGGCCGCGGTGGAGGCGGCAGCCGCCTCCGCCCCGGGGGCGCCGGTCGCCGAGGGGAACGTCGGCGCGGGTACGGGCGCGGTGGCCGGGCAGCTCAAGGGCGGTATCGGCACGGCGAGCGTGCGGCTCGCCTCCGGGGTCACCGTCGCCGCCCTGGTCGCGGTGAACGCGGCGGGTTCGGTGCTCGACCCCCGTACCGGGGTGCTGTTCGGGGAGTACGGGGCCGGGGAGCCGCCCGCGCACCCGGCGGCCGGGACCCATGCGGCGGCGGTACGGCGGCTGGCGCGGGAGCGGGAGGCGGTGGAGGAGGCCGGGGGCGGGGTCCCGCCGTTCAACACCACGATCGCGGTCGTCGCGACGGACGCGGTGCTCGTCAGGGCCCAGGCGCAGAAGCTGGCGGGCACCGCGCACGACGGCATGGCCCGTGCGGTGCGCCCGGTCCACCTGCTGACCGACGGGGACACCGTGTTCGCGCTGGCCACGGGGCGGGTGCGGGTGGAGTCGGAGAACCCGGCGGTGGTCAACGAGATCCTCGCGGCGGGCGCCGACGTGCTGGCTCGCGCGATCGTGAAGGCGGTGCGCGCGGCCCGGAGCGTCCAGGGGCCGGGCGGTACGTTCCTCGCCTACGGCGACCTGTACGGGGAGGGGGCGGAAGCCGACGCGCACGGAGAGGCGCCGGGAGCCGGCCTGCATGGGGAAGCGCTGGGAGCTGACCCGCATGGGGAGGGAGGCGCCGGGAGCTGACCTGCCCGGGGACGGAGGCGCCCGGGAGCTGACCTGCCCGGGGCGTGAGGCCGGGCGGCGGCCCGTACGGTTCGGGCTGCACGAGGCGGGCGGGGCGGCCCGTCCGGAGAGAGTTCGGGCGGCGGAGTCCAGGCGGGGAAGGCTGGGCGTAGGACGGCAAGGCTGGGCATCGGACGGGGAGGCCGGGCATAGGGCCGACGGGGGCGCGCGGCGTGGGTGTAGGGGGCGCGCGGGCTCCCGACTCGCAACGGCGGCAAGGGGGTTCGCCCCCCAACCGCCCGAAATGCGCCGGGAACAGCCGGGGAACTTTCCGCGAGCGCCCTACGTTTTTACGAACCCCGGTCACGATGTCAGACCCAGGGACTACGTTAAGCACGCATCAAGTAACACGCGGCGACGGCCTGGAGACAGCACCTTGAGCGATCCGTACGAGACAACCGAGCAGCACCTCGACCGACTCCTGCGACGCGCCCTCAACTCTTTCGACCTCCCCGACAGCACGGTCGACCTGCTCGGTTCGGCACTGGCGCACAGCAGTTCACTGCACTCGTCGCACCACAGCCCCGTCCTGCACCGGGAGACCTACCGCCACACCTATCTCCTCACCGACGGTTCCGACCTGACGCTGTGGGAGCTGGTGCACAGCGGCGGCCGGGACGATCGAGCCCCCCGTCGGCACGAGCTCTACGCCGACGAGGGTGACGCCCATATCGCCGCGGCCCGGCTCGCCGGAAGCTTCTCGGACACCTCGGCCTTCGGCGACGAGGCAGGCCGGGGCGACCTGGAGATCCTGACGGTTCTGATGTCCGCTCCCCCGGCCCCGGCGCCCCGGATGTACGCCTCCGACAATTCGGCGGACCACGCCCGCCGGGTCCTGCGCCGCGCGGAGAACAGCGACCGGCCGGACGAGAAGAAGGCGCGGTTGCTCCGGTCCGCCTTCGCCCACCACATCACCCAGGTCTTCGGGCGCCAGTGCCAGGTGGACGGCCAGGAGGCCGGGTTCACGCTCTACGAGCACGCCTTCCTGCTGCTGGACGGCAGCGAGACGAGCCTGTGGGAGGTCGAGCACACGGCGACCCCCGACGGCCGCCACATGTGCGAGGTGTACGAGGACGAGCACACCGCCCGAGCGGCGATGGAGAGCCGCATCGGGATCTGCTGACCTCGCCCCCGCGCCGGGACGCGGGGGCAGCGCTCGCCCACCCCTACGCGGGGGACGCGGGGACGGCGCCGCACGTACGGATGCCCGCCCACCCCCACCGGGGTGAACGGGCATCCGTACGAGCCGAGGGGCCGCGGGGCGCTCGGCCTCAGCCGTTGAGCGCCGGCTCCTTGGTGAGCGGGTCCTCGCCCGCCGCCTCGCCTTCGACGTGCGCCTTCGGCCGGGGCGGCAGCGCGAACATCAGCAGGAAGATCACCACGAGCACTCCGGCCACCCACCACAGAGACTGCTGGAACGCGTCCACGAAGGCCGGGCCGATCTCCTGCGGTGCCAGCCGGTCGCCGATCGCGCCGAAGAAGACCACCGACACCAGCCCGAGGCCGAGCGCGGTACCCATCTGCTGCACGGTGTTGATCAGCCCGGACGCCGAGCCGGCGTGCTCCTTGGGGACCTCGGACAGGACCGCGTCGGTCAGCGGGGCCACGATCAGGCCCATCCCGACGCCCATGACGACCAGCGGAATCGCCATCTGCCAGGAGGTGATGGCCATGCCGTAGTGCTCGGCCTCCCAGAGGTAGATCAACAGCCCGGCGACCATCAGGAGCGCGCCCGCCTGGAGGACCTTGCGGCCGAAGCGGGGCACCAGCTTCTGTACGGAGATCCCGGCGGCCACCGAGACGGCGACGGAGAACGGGATGCCCGTCGTACCGGCCCGCAGCACGCTCCAGCCCAGGCCCATCTGCATGTACAGGGTCCAGACCAGGAAGAAGATGCCGAGGCCGACGCCGAAGGTGAGCTGCACGGCGATGCCCGCGGCGAAGCTCTTGACCCGGAACAGCGACAGCTCGATCAGCGGCGATCCGTCGATGATCGCCTTCTGTCGCTGGTGCCACACGAGGAGGGCGAAGACGAACAGGCTGCCCACCATCGAGAAGTGGCCCCAGAGCGGCCAGTCCAGCTCGTGCCCGCGGGTGAGCGGGTAGATGAGCATCAGCATGGCGAGGGTGACCAGTCCGACGCCCATCAGGTCCAGCCGCATGGCCTTGGGGGCCTTGGACTCGGTGATGAACTTCGCGCCGAGGATCAGACCGGCTATCCCCACGGGCAGGTTGATGAGGAAGATCGGCCGCCATTCGAGGCCGAAGAGGTTCCACTCGGTGAGCAGCGCGCCCAGCAGCGGGCCGGAGACCGCGCCGAGGCCGACGATCGCGCCGAAGAGGCCGAAGACCTTGCCGCGCTCGTGCGCCGGGAAGGTAGCGTGCACGATCGAGAGCACCTGGGGCACCATCAGTGCCGCTGTGGCGCCCTGAAGGATGCGGGCGGCGACCAGAATCTCCGGATTGGGTGCCAGGCCGCAGAGGGCCGAGGCGACCGTGAACCCGGCGATGCCGACGAGGAAGAGCCGCTTGCGCCCGTAGATGTCGCCGAGCCGGCCCCCTGTGATCAGTCCAGCCGCGAACGCGAGCGCGTACCCGGCGGTGATCCACTGGATCGCGGAGACGGAGGCGCCGATGTCCCGGGTGATGCTCGGGATCGCGATGTTGACGATCGTGACGTCGACCAGGTCCATGAAGGCCGCGGTCATCACGATGGCGAGAGCGAACCAGCGGCGCCGGTCGGCAGGTACGGGCTGAGGCGGTGCCGTGTTCGGCAGCGCTGCGGAAGAAGACATGAGAAGAAGATATGCATCCAATAGGCCTGATCGTGACCTGTTGGGGACGCATCCTGGATTCCATGACCGACACTCCGGCACGACTGCTGAAACTGCTGTCGCTCCTCCAGACACCGCGCGAGTGGCCGGGCGGTGAGCTGGCCGAACGGCTCGACGTCAGCCCGCGCACGGTCCGCCGCGACATCGACCGGCTGCGCGAACTGGGCTATCCGGTCGAGGCCTCGCGCGGTTCGCTGGGCGGCTACCGCCTGGTCGCGGGGGCCGCCATGCCGCCGCTCGTGCTGGACGACGAGGAGGCGGTCGCCATCGCGGTGGGGCTGCGGGCCGGGGCCGGACACGCCATCGAGGGCGTGGACGAAGCCTCCGTACGGGCGCTGGCGAAGCTGGAACAGGTGCTGCCCTCACGGTTGCGGCACCGGGTCTCGGCGCTGCAGAACGCCACGGTTCCGCTGACCCGGGGCGACGGGGCCACCATCGATCCGCAGACCCTGACGACCCTGGCCTCGGCGGCCACCGCGCAGGAGCGGCTGAGGTTCTCGTACCGCAGCGGTGACGGTACGGAGACGAAGCGGCAGGTGGAGCCGTACCGGCTGGTGAGCACGGGGCGGCGCTGGTACCTGGTGGCGTACGACCTGGTGCGGGAGGACTGGCGGACGTTCCGGGTGGACCGGGTCTCCGAACCGTTCGCGACGGGCGCCCGGTTCGCGCCCCGGCCGCTGCCCGGGGAGGGCGGTGGGGACGGGCAGGGCGGTGGAGGTGCCGGGGACGGGAAGGGCGGCAGGGCGGGGGACGCGGCGCGCTACTTCGCCCGCTCGATGGCGGGCCTTCAGCCGGAGCTACGGCTCGATGTGCGGTTCGCGGCACCGGCGGAGTTCGTGGTGGCGCGGCTGCCGCCGACGCTCGGGGTGCCGGAGCCGGACGGGGAGAACGGCTGCCGGCTGCGGTCCTCGTCCACGGACTCGATGGAGTGGGTGGCGCTGCGGCTGGCGCTGGTGGACTGCGAGTTCACCGTGCAGGGGCCGCCGCAGCTGGTGGCGCACCTGGAGAGGCTGGGCGCCCGGCTGACCCGCGCCGCCTCGTCCGGACCCGGGTCCGGACCCGGACTCGGGCGCGGAGCACGCAGGCCGACGCCGACATCCACGCCGACACCGACGTCACAGGAATCTGCGCCGTAGGAGCCAAGCCGGCCGGCCTGACATGGGTGAGCCCCGGCGCCGGGGGGGGGTGGGCGCCGGGACTCAGTTCCGGGGACCGGTCGGAAAACCGGTCGGGTGACCGGCACGATCCGGTCGGTGAGCCGGTGCGAACCGGCTTGATGGGGAGATTACGGGTTATCGGCTCACGCCGCAGCGTCAAAGCCCGTGTCGTGAGCCATTCGCTTCAATTCGAGTAGTGCGTGCTTCTCTATCTGGCGGATCCGCTCCCGGGTCAGGCCGTGCTGCTTGCCCACTTCGGTCAGCGTCCGCTCACGCCCGTCCTCGATTCCGTACCTCATCTTGATGATGGAGGCGGTCCTGTTGTCGAGCTTGCCGATCAGGTCATCCAGCTCCTCGCTGCGCAGGAGCGTCATCACCGACTGCTCGGGCGAGACGGCGGAGGTGTCCTCCAGCAGGTCGCCGAACTGGGTGTCACCGTTGTCGTCGACCGGCATGTTGAGGCTGACCGGGTCGCGGGCCCAGTCCAGGACGTTGCCCACGCGCTCGGCGTTGGAGTCGAGCTCGGCGGCGATCT
The DNA here is from genome assembly GCF_040703535.1 of Streptomyces sp. NPDC007346. Taxonomy (NCBI): domain Bacteria; kingdom Bacillati; phylum Actinomycetota; class Actinomycetes; order Kitasatosporales; family Streptomycetaceae; genus Streptomyces; species Streptomyces sp. NPDC007346. The sequence goes on along the minus strand of NZ_JBEYKR010000007.1, from coordinate 110,528 downwards.
CCTCGTGCTCGGGATCGCGTCCGTTCTCCCGGTTGAACTCGCGCTGGACCCGGCGGATCCGGCCGAGCTCCTCCACCAGGTGGACGGGGAGCCGGATCGTGCGGGACTGGTCGGCTATGGACCGGGTGATGGCCTGCCGGATCCACCACGTCGCGTACGTGGAGAACTTGAAGCCCTTGGCGTAGTCGAACTTCTCGACCGCGCGCACCAGGCCCGCGTTGCCCTCCTGGATCAGGTCGAGCAGGGGCAGTCCCGCGCGCGGGTAGCGGCGGGCCACGGCGACGACGAGACGGAGGTTGGAACGGATGAATATGTCCTTGGCGCGCTCGCCCTCGGCGACCAGCGCCTCCAGCTCTTCACGCGTCGCGCCGCGGGCATCGCTCTCCACCTCTCCGTCGAGGATCTGCTGGGCGTAGACGCCCGCCTCGATGGACTGGGAGAGGTCTACTTCCTTGGCGGCGTCGAGCAGCGGTGTACGAGCGATCTCGTCGAGGTACATGCCGACCAGGTCGCGATCGGCGATTTCCCCGCCCACGGCGCGAACACTGCTTGCCCGGTCGGTCCCACCGGAGGTGGTGGACGAACGACGGGCGACGGCACGGGTTGCCATGCGTGCTCCCTTGCTGAGTAGGTCGCGACACCTTTTCGGGTGCCCTGCATCCGATGGAAACAACGACTGGAATCCGGACAGAATTCCCAAGCCGCCCATTCATTTTCGCGATCATGCAGTACCCTGTCCGGCGCCGACCGCCGGAAACCCGGCGTGGGTACCCGCGTAAGCGCAGGTCAGACCCGTTACGAAGGGCGTCGGCAGCCCTGGCGGGGAGCCGACGACTCCGTTTCGGTGAGGGCTCGCTCACACGGGGCCACTCCCATGGGCCCACTCCCCCGTCCATAGGCCACCCCCCATGGGCCACACCGCCCACGGTCCACGGTCCGCTCGCGAACGTTCCTCACCACGACAAACGTCTGCCGCAGGTCCGAACGTTCCACGCCGCCGATCTCGCGTGTACCCCGGAAGACGACCCGTATCGCCTCGGGGTTGCCCGCGCCCCTCGGGACCTCGGAGCCGCCCGTGTCGCCTCGGGTTGCCCGGACCGCCTGAGGGTTGATGCCCGTAGCGCCCGGGTGTGTCGCCCGTACCGCCCCGGGGGTTGTCGCCTGTGCCGCCCCGGGGGGGCAGGGCCCAGGGCTCGGGCCCTAGGTCCGCAGGAGGAGGTCTCGGCCCCGGTGGACCGGGACCTCAGCCCGATCCGCCCGGCCGCCCGCGCCCCTACCGTGAGGCCCATGACGGACACCCAGCGCGGCCACGCGGACACGTCCGGGACTCTCGACGAGGCCCTGGAACGTATCCACCTGTCGGGGCCCGAGCGTGACGGCCGGCTCAGCAATCACGCGCCGATGGCGGTCGAGGCCCTGGTGCGGCGCGGGCAGGCACCGGCCGCGCACCGCTGGCTGGACCGGTACCGCGCCAAGCTGGAGGACATGCCCGGCTCCGTCGAACCGGTGACCGGTCAGAACTGGCACGAGGCCCTCGGTGACATCCGTCGCGTCGCCGACTGGACGCTGTTCTTCGAGCGGGAGACCGCCGACCGCCCCTGGCGTACCGTCCTCGCCGCGTGGTGGCCCCGCCTCCTGCCCGGCATCGCGGGCGGCGCCACGCACGGGGTGATCCGGGTCGGCCACTCCGTGCGCACGCTGCTGGAGGGCGAGGAGACCGCCCCGCGCGTACGGGAGTTCGCCCACGCCCTCGGTTACTGGGCCGCCCGGTACGCGCCCCTGCCCGCCCTGGAACGCCTCACCGCGCCCCCCGGCGCGGCGGCCGCCCTGGACCAGGTGCCGCTCATCGCCGAGCAGGACGGCGACCTGCCGAGCCGGCTGGGCAGGCTCACCGGGTTCCCCGACTGGCCCGGACGCCGGCCCGAGGGGCCGGAGGCCGCCCGCGCCGCGCTCGGGGAGCTGGTACGGGCCGCCACCCACCGTTACGCGACCCACGGCCACGCCTCACCGATCATGCTGGTCCACTCCGCGACCGCGCCCAACGCGGTCCTGCGCACCCTGCCCGCGCTCCCCGACGCCCTGTGGGCGCCGAGCATGCACGCGGCCTGGGCGGCGAGCGCCGCGGTGACCTCCGCGTACGCGCCCCGCGAGGGGCTGCCGGTCGCGGGGCACGGCACGGCCGCCCAGGGCACAGAGAACACAGAGACCGCAGAGCACACCCAGGGCGCACAGGACCCACAGCACTCACAGGGTGCACAGGACCCACAAGATGTGTTCGCTCGGGCCGCGGCTCACGGCGACGACCACACGATCAAGTTCACCGACACGGCACTGGACGTGGGTGACGAGTCCGCACTCGTCGCCGCTGGGCGCGCGATCGAGCTGAACACGCCGGTCTGGTGAAGCGCCCTCAGCCGAACCCGCCGGCCGAAGGCACCAGCGCGCCCGAACGACCTCAGCCGAACTGCACCGAGCGCTTGGCCAGCCCCATCCAGAAGCCGTCGATGACGCTCCGCCCGCGGTCCAGCTCCTCCTCGGCGGCGCCCAGCGTCACGAACAGCGGGGCGAAGTGCTCGGTGCGCGGGTGGGCCAGTCTTCCGGCGGGGGACGTGTGCTCGAAGTCGAGCAGGGCATCGATGTCCTGGTCCCGCAGCGCGCGGTCGCCCCAGTCGTCGAACTCCGCCGACCAGCCGGGGACCCCGCCGCCCGGGTGCCGCAGGGCGGCCAGGTTATGAGTGAAGAAGCCACTGCCCACGATCAGCACGCCCTCGTCGCGCAGCGGAGCGAGCTTGCGTCCGACGGCCATCAGCTTCTGCGGGTCGAGCGTCGGCATGGAGATCTGGAGTACGGGGATGTCGGCGTCCGGGAACATCTCCACCAGCGGTACGTAGGCCCCGTGGTCCAGCCCTCGGTCCGGGACGTCCTGGACCGGCGTACCGGCACCGCGCAGCAGCTTGCGGACGCTGTCGGCCAGCTGCGGTGCGCCGGGGGCGCCGTACCGCACCGTGTAGTAGTGCTCGGGAAATCCCCAGAAGTCGTAGACCAGTGGGGCCGGCTCGACGGCGCCGAGCGCGAGCGGCGCCTCCTCCCAGTGGGCGGAGACCATCAGGATCGCGCGGGGGCGGGGCAGCTCGGCGGACCATGCGGCGAGCTGGCCGGGCCAGACCGGGTCGTCGGCGAGCGGCGGGGCGCCGTGCGAGAGGTAGAGGGCGGGCATGCGCTCCGCGGTGACAGTCATGGCACTCCCCATCCACTGGTTGCACTGGACACTGATCATGGGTCCCTGAGCCCGGGGAGATGTTTCTCCAGGGGTCCTGCGGAATCCCAGCGGCAGGTTCTTGAACCTTCAAGTTCCTACCTTCGGAAACCTTAGCCCTATCTAGTTAAACTTTCAAGAAAAGGTCGTACAGTGGAGTACATGACCACGGCATCCACCGGCGTGACACGCTGGCTCACCGACGAGGAGCAGCGCGTCTGGCGCGCCTACCTGCATGCCACGACGCTGCTGGAGGATCACCTCGACCGCCAGTTGCAGCGGGACGCGGGCATGCCCCACATCTATTACGGACTGCTCGTCCAGCTCTCCCAGGCCCCCCGGCGCCGGATGCGGATGACCGAGCTCGCCAGGAACGTGAAGATCACCCGCTCCCGGCTCTCGCACGCCATCGCCCGGCTGGAGAAGAACGGCTGGGTGCGGCGCGAGGAGTGCCCCTCCGACAAGCGCGGTCAGAACGCGGTCCTCACCGACGAGGGCAACGCGATGCTCGGCCGGTCGGCGCCGGGCCACGTCGACGCCGTACGGCAGGCGCTGTTCGACCGGCTCACGCCCGAGCAGGTGCGCAGCCTCGGCGACATCATGGGGGTGCTCGCCTGCGGGCTCGAACCGGAGGACAGGGACGCGGATCTGCCCTGGCTCCGCTGACCGCACGTACGCGGACGCACGTCTGCCCCGGCTCCGCCGAGCGGCGGAACCAGGGCAGACCTGAGGAGCGGTGACGTCAGGGCGTACGTACGTCAGGACGTCAGGACGTCAGGACGTCATCGGGCCATGACGCGTCAGCGGGTCACGGCACGTCGGTGGACGGTGACACGCCAGTGGGCGATGACACCTCAGTGGGCGACGACCGGGATGCGGAACTCGTCCTCCGCGCCCTCGGCGTCCCCGCCCGAGGCGCCACCCGTCCCGCCGGGGCCCGTCCCCGGGCGGCCGGTGTTGATCAGGACGACCGCGATGGCGGAGGCGACGACGAGGATGCCGACCGCCCACCAGATCGCGCTGGCGAAGCCGCTGACCATGGCCTGGAGCTCCAGGAGCTTCGGGTCCGTGGCGCGGGCCGCGTTGTCGGCGATGTACGCGGTGGTGGCGCCCGCGGCGATGGTGTTCAGCAGGGCGGTGCCAATGGCGCCGCCGACCTGCTGCGAGGTGTTGACCATCGCGGAGGCGACCCCCGCGTCACGCGGCTCGATGCCGTGCGTGGCCAGGGACATGGCCGGCATGAACGCCGTACCCATACCGAGGCCGAGCAGCAGCATGCCGGGCAGGATGACGGCTGTGTAGCTGGTGTTCAGGTCCAGCTGGGTCAGGAGCAGCATGCCGACGGCGGCGACCAGGAAGCCGGGGCCCATCAGCAGCCGCGGCGGGACCCGGGTCATGAGCCGGGTCCCGATCTGGGTGGAGCCGGTGATCATGCCCGCGATCATCGGGAGGAAGGCGAAGCCGGTCCTGACCGGGGAGTAGCCCTTCACGATCTGCAGGTAGTAGGTCAGGAAGAGGAACAGCCCGAACATCGCGATGACGGCGAGCCCCAGCGAGAGGTAGACCCCGCCGCGGTTGCGATCGGTCAGTACGCGCAGCGGCAGCAGCGGCGACTTCACGCGCGACTCGGTCACGACGAAGGCCAGCAGCAGCGCGGCGGCGGCGATGAACATGGTGATGGTCAGCCCGTCCGACCAGCCGGCCGACTCGGCGCGGGTGAAGCCGTAGACCAGGGCGACCAGGCCGAGCGTGGAGAGCACGACGCCGGGGATGTCGAGCGGCGAGCGGTTACGGGCTCCGGAGGGCTCGCGGATGACGAAGTACGCGCCCGCGGCGGCGATCACGGCGAACGGGATGTTGACGAAGAACGTCCAGCGCCAGTTCAGGTACTCGGTGAGGAAGCCGCCGAGGATCAGCCCGACCGCGCCACCGCCACCGGCGATCGCCCCGTAGATGCCGAAGGCCTTGGCGCGCTCCTTGGCGTCGGTGAACATCACGGCGAGCAGCGAGAGGGCCGCCGGGGCGAGCAGGGCGCCGAAGACACCTTGCAGGGCCCGGGAGCCGAACATCATCGCCTCGTTCTGGGCGGCTCCGCCGAGCGCGGAGGCCAGCGCGAAGCCGACCAGCCCGACGACGAAGGTGCGCTTGCGCCCCCAGAGGTCGGCGATCCGGCCACCGAAGAGGAGCAGACCACCGAAGGCGAGCGCGTAGGCCGTGATGACCCACTGCTTGTTGCCCTCGGATATGCCGAGGTCGGTCTGGGCGGAGGGCAGGGCGATGTTCACGATGGTCGCGTCGAGGACGACCATCAGCTGGGCGAGCGCGATGAAGGCCAGCGCTTTCCAGCGACTGGGGTCGGGAATCCGGGAGCCGGACGCTGGGGACAGCCGGGAGCCGGCCGTTGCGGACGACGGGGTGTCAGCCGTTTTTGACATGGGAGTAGCCACCTAGGGACATGCGAGGGCGCCGAGGACGTCGCGAGGAGAGTCGCCGGTACGTGCTGGCGTACGCGTGATGGAGTACGTAAGTGTGTGAACGTAAAAGGGCGTCGGTTCCACAGGAACGTCGGTCCTACAGGGGCGTCGGTTCTACAGGGGCGTCGGTTCTACAGGTTGTCGGCCATGCCGTTGGTCGTGCCGTTGGTCATGGCGTTGGCCATAAGGAGTCGGGGCGGGCGTCATCGGTCGCGGCGCCTCAGGTTCTCCAGGGTCGCCGCCGACCCGGGCAGTACGGAGCGGGCCGGGGCTTCCAGCCCGTCCAGGAACAGTTGCAGATGGCGGTGGGTGAAGCGGTCGATGTCCAGGCAGGCGATGCCGGGCAGCGGCCGGGTGAGCTGGGAGAGGGCGACGAGTACGTCCCCGACGGCGATGTCGGTACGCAGCCGCCCTGCGGACATGGCGCGCGACACGAGTCCTTCTACGGCCTCTTCGAGGCGGTCGCGCTCGGCGAGCAGGTCGGGATGGTCCCTGTCGAAGACGCCGGAGAGCATCGGGCACAGGGCGCCGATCCGTTCGTCGGCGGCCGCGTGCACGAAGCGGCTCAGCGCGGCGAACGGGTCGGCCTCCGCGGCGACGGCCTCTTCGGCCCTCAGGGTGGTGCGGGAGGTGACCGCGAGCACGACCTCATGGGTCAGGGCGGCGCGGTCGGGGAAGTTCCGGTAGAGCGTGGCGTTGCCGACGCCCGCCCGCCGTGCGACGTCGTCGAGCGGCACGTCCGGCCCGAACTCGACGAACAGCTCACGTGCGGCCGTCACGATCCGCTCGCGGTTGCGCAGCGCGTCGGCCCTCGGTCGGGGCGTACGGCGCTGGGCTGCCGGGGCGGTGGTGTCGGCTGCGGTCTCCACGGCTGCGGACCCTCCCTCTCTGTATCGGAGCCCGGCCAGGCTCCGGCCGGACGATGCGCACGCAGTACGTGGTGACCTGCGCGGTGCGTAGCGATGTGCGCGACGTGTAGCTAAGCGCACGATGTGTAGATGCGCGCACGATGTGTAGCTGGGTGATCCCCACCCGTAACTGGGGACCTGATCCCCGTTTCAGGGGGACATCGATGCAAACGGGGAGGGGCTCCCCGCTTATTTCCGCCTCGTCACGTGACCTGAGTCACATCGCCTGACGGCGAAAACCCTCCGATCGGCGCACCCCAGCGAGCGCTCCCCGACCGCCCGGCACAGGCTGATCGCCAGAGCGCAGTCAGGGCCGGCCGGCTGCCGCGGACCCCGAAGGCGCCTCTATGCAGCAGCCCCGCCACCGGATACGCAGTCACCACCGCCCCCTCGCCCTGGCCGGAGCGACCGCCCTGGTCATAGCCGCCATGGCGTCGGCGAGCACCACGCTCCCCGGGGCCGGAAGGGCCACCCCGGGCCCGGCGGCCACCACCAAGGACTCCGCGCTCGCCCCCTGCCGTATCTCGGCGGCCATGGGCGTCCAGATGTCGGAGGGCATGCCGACCCCGCCCGGCTACGCCCGCTCCACCGGGGAGGTCAGGGCGCTCAACCTGATGATCGACTTCCCGGACGCGGAGGGCACGGACCCGGCGGCGGACCGGTTCGCGGAGTTCTTCCCGCAGACCTCCGACTGGTTCACGACCAGCTCCTACGGCCGGCTCGACTACCGCCCCGAGGCCCCCGTCAAGGAGTGGCTGCGGATGCCGCTGCCGTTCGCGGAGTACGGGGTGGAGCGCGGCTCCCCCTTCGAACCGGGCTACCGGCAGCTGGTCGAGGACCTCGTGGAGATCGCCGATCCGAAAGTGGACTTCTCGGCGTACGACCTGGTCAACGTCCTGGTCACCCCGAACGCCGGCCCCTCCGCCCTGGACACCGTGCTCTCGGTGACCTTCTCCGGCAACAGCGACGCCCCGCACGCGGACGGCGTACCGCTGGCCAACACGTCCTTCGTCTACAGCCGCCAGGACGACGGCTCGGGCTCGTACGCACAGACGGGCTACCGCGTCCTGCCGCACGAGAACGGCCATGTCTTCGGCCTGCCCGACCTCTACACGATGGAGGGCGGCGGCTCGGTGGGGCACTGGGACATCATGTCCGAGGACTGGGGCGCCAACAACGACTTCCTGGGCTGGCACAAGTGGAAGCTCGGCTGGCTCGACAACGAGCAGATCAGCTGCGCCTCCCTGCCCGGCATCAGCGAGCACACGATCGGCCCGCTGGCCACCGCGGGCGGCACCAAGCTCGCCTTCGTCCCGCTGAGCGCCCAGTCCGGCTACGCCGTGGAGGTCCGTACGGCGGCGGGCAACGACGAGGCGGTCTGCCGCCCCGGCGTGCTGATCTACAAGGTCAGCTCCGACGTGGACACCGGCCAGGGCCCGGTCTCCGTCGCCGACGCCACCCAGGACAGCGGCGGCTGCACCCGGCGCCCCAACGTGCACGCGGAGCTGTCGGACGCGCCGTTCCGACCGGGCCAGACGTTCACGGACCGGGCCAACGGCATACGGATATCGGTGCTGGGCGAGGACGAGGAGGGGAACTACCGGGTACGGGTCACCCGCCCGTGAGCCCGCCCGTCTTCCCGGTCCGGGGCCGCCCCGGCCTCCCCGGTCCGGGGCCGCCCCGGCCTCTCCGTGCCGGGCCGCGCCGCTTCTTCCGTGTCGGGCCGCCCCGCTTCTTCCGTGTGGGCTACCCCAGTCTCTCCGTGTCGGGCCGCCCCGTCTCCCCGGTCCGGGCTACGACCGTGATCCGCCCCTCGTGCTCCACAGCGAGGTCGCCCGTACGGAACCAGCCGCCGCTGAACGCCTCGGCGGTCGCGGCCGCGTCACGCCAGTAGCCGTGGAAGAGCGACTGCCCGCGCAGCCACAGCTCGCCCGTCTCGCCGGCGGGCAGCGGGTCGCCCGAAGGCCCTGCGATACGGAACTCGGTGACGGGGGTGGGGCCGAGGTCGTACGCCATGCGCTCCGCGTCCCCCGTACCGCTCCCCGCGCCCTCGGTATCGTCGCCCTCCCCCTCCCTCTCCCCCGCCGCGTCCGTCAGGACCAGCGTGCCGCCCGCCGCCATCGCGCCGTAGAAGTCGGCGAACGCGGCGCGGTGGGAGAACGGGAGCGTGACCGGGGTCTCCGGGGCAGGGCCCATCCCCGGGATGCCCCCTCCCGCCAGCGCGGAGGCGGCGGCCCGGTAGCGGGCGTCGAGCGCGGCCCCGGCCTGGGCGAGGTGGGTGGCCACCGCACCCCGGGGCCGGCCGGAGGGTCCGGAGGGTCCGGAGGGTCCGGAGGCGTAGAGGATCGTGGCGTCGTCCTCGGGCCGGGGCTCCACGTCGGGCGGCGCGGCCAGCGGATCGGGCGCGGGGAAGTCCTCGTACCGCTCGACGCTTACGCCGTCCGGGAGTTGGCCCTCGCCGCCGAAGAGGACCACACGCACCCCGGCCCGCCGGGCCCACCCCGCGACCCTCCCCAGCCGCTCCTCGTCGACGAGCAGCACCCCGGGCTCGCAGTCGTCGAGTACGGGACGGAGCGCGCCCTCGGTCCACCGGGCGTCGAGCGGTACGGCGATGAGCCCGGCCAACTGGGCGGCCCAGAAGGCGATCTGCCACTCCGGGAGGTTCGGCATCGCGACGACCGCCCGGTCGCCGGGGCGGAGCCCGTACCGCTCGCACAGCCGGACGGCCAGGGCGGACGCGGCGGCGAAGAACTCCCCGTACGTGCAACGGCGTTCACCAGCGACCACGAAGGTGGAGTCGCCGTAGGCCCAGGTGGTCTCGACGAACTCCCGCAGCGTGCGCGGCCCGTCGGCGTACTCCAGCGTCCCCCGCTCCCCCCGGACCACGGCGAAGGGCGCACCGGGGGCGGTGAGGAGGGCGTCGGCGCGCTCGGCGCGCTCGGGGTCCGGTTGCCCGGTCGGGGGCGGGGCGGTGTACGGCACGGGCGGCCTCTCTCGCGCTGGCTCGGCAGGGGCGGACGCTACGCGGGCGGGGCCCGCGGGCCGCCCGGCGAGGGGCCGGGGGGGGCGGGGAGCCCTCCAGCGTGTAGTGCCCGGAAGGATACGGGCCGTGGGTCAGCCGGCCACCGACGGGCGGTGGACGGCGGACGGCGGCGGCAGACGGCAACGGGCAGCGGCGGGCAGCGGAAGGCGGCAGACGGCAACGGGCAGCGGCGGGTGGCGGCGGGTGGCGGACGGCAACGGGCAGCGGAAGGCGGCGATCCGCTCGGCGAGGTCCGCGTAGCCGCGTAGCCGCGCAGCCGCCCAGCCGCGCACCCCCGGAACGGGCGCGCCAGGCCCCGCCCCCTCCCGGAGCTGCTGACCAGCGAGCGGCCCGGCGGATGCGGAACGCCGCCCCGGATGCGTACGGTCCTGGGGGCACGCCCTGTTTCCGCCCTTGGCGGGCCGGGTTATCGAAGCGCTTCGATTACTTGGTCTGGACAGGGAGCCGTAGGGCGGATTACTGTTCTGACAACCTGAGGTCAACGTGCAGAGTGCGCTGTCGAAGCGCTTCCCCATCTTGGAGATCCCGATGGTCACCCTTGCCGACGTGGCGCAGCATGCCGGAGTTTCCGCCAGCACGGTCAGCTACGTCCTCAGCGGCAAGCGAACCATCTCCGAGGTCACCAAGCGCCGGGTGGAACGCAGCATCCTGGAGCTCGGCTACCACCCCAACGCGGGGGCCCGAGCACTGGCGAGCAACAGGTCCAACATCATCGCGCTGATGATGCCGTTGCGCACGGACATGTACGTCCCGGTGATGATGGAGATCGCCATCGCCGTCGCCACCAACGCCCGGGAACACGGCTTCGACGTCCTGATGCTCACTGGCGAGGAGGGGCCCGCCGCCGTGCGCCGGGTGGTCGCCAGCGGCCTCGTCGACGCCATCATCCTGATGGATGTGGAACTGGACGACGCCCGGCTCCCCGTGCTGCGCGAGAGCGGCCGGCCCGCGGTGCTCATCGGCCTGCCCTCCCAGACCACCGGTTTCACCTGCGTCGATCTGGACTTCACCGAGGCCGGCGCCCTGTGTGTGGAGCATCTGGCCGAGCTGGGGCACCGGGAGATCGCCGTGATCGGTGAGGCTCCGGCCGTGTACGAGCGGAAGGCCGGCTTCGCGGAGCGCACGATCGACGGTCTGCGCGCCCGTGCACACGGGCTCGGGCTGCGTGTGCTGCACCGGCCGTGCGAGGGCACGTACGCCTCGATGGCGAGCGCCGTCGGGCAGATCTTCACCGAACGCCCCGACGTCACGGGCTTCGTCGTGCACAACGAGCAGGCGGTGGAGCCGCTGCTCAGCCTGTTGCGCCAGGACAGGCGGGCGGTGCCCGAGGACATCTCGGTCGTCGCCGTCTGCCCGGAGCAGGTCGCCCTCCAGGGCTCGGTCCGGCTGACCTCCGTCACCATCCCCGCACGCGAGATGGCCCGTCATGCCGTCGATCACCTCATCGCCAAGGTCGAGGGACAGGCCGACGACGAGGTCGTCCTCCTCAAGCCGGAGCTCGTCGTCCGCGCGAGCAGCGGGCCGGCGCCCGTCAACGGCTGACGGGTGCCGTGCGGGTCACGTGCTCCTGGGGACGGAGAGAACGTGCTGCTCGCCGGCGACGAGCGTCAGGGCGTAGTGGTCGCTCCCCGCGACCACGTCGATCGTGCGGTCGCTCGACGGCCACAGCAGGGCGGTGGCCCGCTCCCCGGACCACCGCAGGTCGAGCCGCGCCCCGAATCGCGTACGGATCCCGCTCAAGGTGCCTTCGGCACACTCCCGCGGCACCGAGGGCAGCAGCACCAGCCGGTCGGGGGACGACTGGACCAGGCACTCGATGAGCACGGCGGGCAGGGTGTGCGCGGCATCCGCGTTGTACACGTCCCGGCCCGGGTAGTGGGCGCTCATCAGTGAGTCGTGGAAGTAGTCGCCGTGCAGTACGTGGCGGAGCGCTCCGCCCGCAAGCTCCTGGTCACGCAGCCGGGCGGCGACCAGGGCGGTGTGCAGGCGGCCGTGCGCCGAATCGTTCTCCGTACCGCGCAGTTCGAGGGCGCGGTGGGCGGCCGCCGCCAGGGCCGGAGTGTCGTACGGGTTGATCTCGTCGAGCGGCCACACCGGGTAGAGGTGGCTGATGTGCCGGTGGTCGTACGTCTCCTCCAGCTCCTGACCGGCCCATTCGGCGAGTGCTCCGTCTTCGTTGATCCGGTAGGGGGGAAGCCGGTCGGCGAGGGCTCGCCACCGCGGGGCGCCGGGGTGGCCGGGGTGGCAGGTGGCGGCGGTGGTCAGGGCGTGCCGGGCTGCGGCGATGTCCATGGTGGCGTCGACGGTGCCCCAGCTCGCGTTGGCGGGCCGGTTCTCGGGCGAGTACGAGGGGACCACCGCCACGGGGGCGTCGGGGCCGCGGCTGACGAGGAAGTCCTCGTAGAACTGGGCGGCCTCGACCAGGGCGGCCGGAAGCCAGGGGTCGGGACGGCCGCTGGTGAGGACTTCGTCGACCAGGGGGTGGAGCAGCCAGTCGGCGCCCGCGGTCCACAGGTGCAGGGGGTAGGCGCGTTCGAAGTGACGGGTGTGACCGCTCTCCCCGTCGGTGTGCGACGGGGCGACGATGCCGCGGGCACCGAATATCGCGCGAGCGTTGTCGCGCCAGTCGGCCAGCTGGCCGCGTACCAGTTCCGCGTGGGCCCGGGACACCTCGGGCAACGCCCCGGCGGCGGCGGAGGACACCTGGAGGTTGAGGTTCGCGTTGGTGGTGAAGGCGCCGGACCAGGCGGTGTCCCAGTCGCCCGTCCAGAGGCCGGTGAGGCGGGGTGGCAGCATGCCGCTGGACGAGAGGAGATGGTAGCGGCCCGCCGCGAAGAGGCGTTCGAGGAGCGCCGGACTGTCCGGCCGGCGCAGCAGCGCGCTGCCCGGCAGCTCTCTCTCCGCCGGGTCCGCCGTCAGGATGAGTTCGGCGCGTAGGTAGGCGTCACGGTGGGCGGGAAGGTGACGGGCCAGGAGCCGTGAGTACACCGGGCCGGTGACATCCGGTGGGCCGGGAAGGACAGCCCCGGCAGCCCCGCCGAGGCCGCCCGGGTCCGCTTTGAGCAGTGCGCGCAGTGCGGCGGCGTGCGCGGCGCCGGGGTCGCTTTCGGCAGGGTGCCGCTCCACCCGGGTCAGCAGCAGGATCGCGGAGGCTCCGGTGATCCGCAGGCTGTCGCCGGCCGCGTCCGCCCGGCCGCCGGCGACGGCCACGAGGGTCGTTCCCGTGAAGGCTGTCCGCCCGTTCGCGTACTCGGTGCGCAGAGTCAGTACAGCCCTGGCGTCGTAGTGCCCGTCCTTCTCGCACACAGCCCCGCACACCGCCTCGCCCACGGCCTCGCCCACAGCACCGCCCACGGCCTCGCACACCACCGAGCGGGCGAAGCTCAGCCCGTCGGGCAGCCCGGCCAGGCGCTCGTCAAGGCTGACGTCGGCGCTCAGCCCACCCGGCCGGCCGGTCACCCGGTGAACGATCACGTCGTCGGTGCGTGAGACGAAGACATCGCTGCGCCAGCCGTCGTTCATCGCGCTCACGTGCCCGGTGGTGAAGTCCACCTGCCTGCGGTAGCCCGGCTCCTCTCCCGCCCCTCTGCGTCGTACGCGGACCTGGAAGGCGGGGTGGAAGGGCTGCACCCACAGGTGCGGGTACCGCGCGCCGAAGTCCTCCGGCGCCCTGGTGTCGCCTGCCAGGAGGGCGGCCCGGAGAGCGGGGAGTTCGGCGGCGAGAGCCGGCGGGCCGACCCCTTCGCTGCCGTTGGGGCGGACCAGGGTGTGGTGGTTGACGACGACGCGTTCGTCGGCCGGGTCGCCGAACACCATGGCACCGTGCCTGCCGTTGCCGCTGAGGAAGGCGTCCTCCCATCGCCGGGCGGGCTGGGGCTCCCACGTCCCGTGCCTCATGCCAGAACCTCCGGGGCTTCCAGGGCCTCAAGGGCCTCAAGGACCGCCACGCCGTGGCGCTCCAGGCGGACAGAGCCGTCCACCCGGTCGCCCGTGATCAGCTCCCGGTACCGGTCCTTGTCCGGCAGGGCGACGGTGATCGGCCCGGGAGCGTGGTTGAGCAGGAAGAGCACGTCACCTCGGCGGATCGCTTCGAGGCCGGGCGGCCGGTTCTCCAGGACGGGACGGGCGCCCGCCTCGTTCGCGACGGTGGCGAGCAGCTCGCTGAGGGCGGTCGGCTCGGGCAGCGTGGAGACGTACCAGGCACGTCCGTTACGCAGCACGGCGGGCATGCCGACCAGCTCACCGCTTCGATAGGTGGCGACGGTCTCGGCTGCCGACAGCTCCAGTTCCTCCGCCCAGAGGGTTCCCTCAAAGGTGTGGAGGCCGTCGCACGTCACCTTCTCGCCCGCCGGCAGCGGCCACCACTCGTGGACGAGGCGGATACCGAACAGATCACGCAGGCGTTCGTCCATGCCGCCGGGACGGATACGGTCGTCCTGGTCCGCGGCGCCGGTCATGAACCCGCACACGAGGGTGCCCCCACCGCGTACGTAGGCGACGAGGTTGTCGACAGCGGCGTCGGTCAGCAGGTACAGGTGCGGCACGACGACCAGGCGGTAGCGGCTCAGGTCGTGCTCAGGGTGGGCGAAATCGGTGGTGACACTCGCGTCCCACAGGGCCCGGTGCCAGGCTCGTACGACGGTGGGGTAGTGCACCTCCGAGGACGGGCGGCCTTCCTGTTCGTCGGCCCACCAGGAGTCCCAGTCGTGGAGGATCGCCACCTCCGAGGTGACGTGCGTGCCCGCGACGCGCTCTCCCCAGCGGGACAGTTCGGCACCGATCTGTTTGATCTCCTGGAAGGCCCGGCCGTGTTCACCCGCGTGCGAGACCATGGCCGAGTGGAACTTCTCCGCGCCCTGCCGCGACTGCCTCCACTGGAAGTGGCAGACGGCGTCCGCACCCCGGGCGACGGCCTGGAGGGACCAGAGCCGGCCGAGGCCACGCGGCTTGGGCACGTTGACGCCCCGGAAGTTCACCGCGCCCGTCGCCTGCTCCATCACCATCCACGGCCCACGCGCCTGCGAGCGGGTCATGTCCTGGATCATGGCCCCGTACTGGCCGGCATGCGGATCGGTGGGGTCCGGGTAGATGTCGACGGAGACCACGTCCTCCTCCTGGGCCCACTTCCACGCGTCCTGCCCGGTCCAGAACGGCATGAAGTTGGTGGTGACGGGGATGTGGGGCGTGTGCGCGGCGACGATGTCGCGCTCGGCGGTGTAGCACTCCAGGAGGGCGTCGGAGGTGAACCGCCGGAAATCGAGCGTGCAGGTGGGGTTGCGCAGGTACTGGGCCTTGCGCGGTGGGATGATCTGCTCCCACGTGTCGTAGCGCTGGCTCCAGAAGGCAGTCCCCCACGCCTCGTTCAGGGCGTCGATCGTGGCGTACCTGTGGCGCAGCCATCGCCGGAAGTGCCGTGCGGTCTCGTCGCACCAGCAGAAGGTGCAGAACTCGTTGTTGATGTGCCACATGCGCAGAGCCGGGTGGTCACCGTAACGCGCGGCGAGGTCCCTGGTGATGGCCGCCGCGTACGCCCGGTAGACGGGTGAGCTGGGGCAGAAGTGCTGTCGCGACCCGTACCAGACGACGGACCCGTCCTCACCGCGCGGCAGGGTCTCGGGGTGGAGGGAGCCCATCCACGGCGGCGGTGAGGCCGTGGGGGTGGCGAGGACGACTCCGATGCCGTGGTGGCCCAACAGGTCCATGAGCCGGTCCAGCCAGCCGAAGTGGCGTTCTCCCGGGCGGGGTTCGAGCTTCGCCCAGGAGAACACCCCGACGGTGACGGAGGTGACCCCGGCCTCCTTCATCAGCCGCACGTCGTCGAGCCACGTCTCCTCGGGCCACTGCTCCGGGTTGTAGTCACCACCCAGGAGGATGTGCGGACCGGTGGCGTCGTTGAGGGAAGGCATGCGGGGACTCGCTTCGTCACGGGGGGAGGAGGTTGTCGGCCGGGTCGGACGGGTCGGGTGAGTCGAACGGGCCAGGCAGTTCAGACAGTTCAGACAGGATCCGCGTACTGGATGCCCCGGCCGTTCGTGCCGAGGTAGACGCGGCCGTAAATGCGGGGATCACCGGTGATCGTCTCGCCGATCCACCCCCACTGGTGTGCGTCGTCGTTGACGCGGATCCAGGAGGCGCCCTCGTCGTCGGAGCGCAGGACTGCGGTGATCTCGTCGGTGGCGCCGACCTGGAAGATCGCCGGATGGTCCGCGCCGGCAGCGGCCTTGCCGAAGCCCAGGGTGTAGGAGGCCCAGCAGCTGAGGACCTTGGTGAAGGTGCGACCGCCGTCGACGGACCGGTACAGACCGTTCCACTTGGCGGAGAGCCAGAGGTGACCGCTCCGGTCGGGGGTGGCGGCCAGACGGAACTGGCTGTCGCCCGCCGGCAGACCGGTGGCGGCGGCGGTGAAGGTCCGTCCGGCGTCGTCCGACCGGAGAACGGTGCCGTTCACCGTGTCGTAGGCGTAGAAGCGGCGCGGGTCCACCGGGTCGGCGACCGGCGTGGCGCCCGGCGGGAAGGTGGGCACTTCCGCCCAGGTGGCGCCGTTGTCGGCCGAGCGGTGAGCGGCGTACGTGGAGCCGTCCCAGTGGACGAACGACCACAGCAGGACGCCGCCGTCCGCGCCGGTCGCGAGGGGGCCGGGGGCCGTTTCCGCGATGTCCGGCCGGCCTGCGAAGGGCTCCCAGGTTCTGCCGCCGTTGCCCGACCAGGCGCCGTTGCCGCTCGACGACCACCCCGCCCGTACGACGTAGGAGGGCTTCCGGGCCGCCATCGCCAGGCCGGTGGCCGAGCCGAAGACGGGGTTGGTGGCCATGCCTCGGGAGGGCGAGGCGGTGAGGGAGTCGTGGTACATGACGCCGATGTCGCCCAGGCCGCTGATCAGGTGCGCCGTGCCCTGCGGAGGGGAGATCAACTGCCGTACGGCGCTTTCCTCCAGGCCCCGGATCTCGGGGGCCCAGTGGACCAGGTCGCGCGTGCCGTAGAGGGTGGCGCCGGTGCCGTAGACGATGTGGCGGGAGTCGAAGGGGTCGATGGCGACCGTCTGGATCCACCAGCCGAACTTGGGCCGGGCCTCGCCCCACCGCAGGTAGGGCGTCTCGGAGACGTCCAGGACGGCCCGCTCCTTCAGGGACTCCCAGGCGCGTCCGCCGTCGGTGGAGCGGAAGACCGTGTCGACCTCCGCCCAGCGGTTGTTGGTCGTCACCACCAAGGTGCCCGGCCGCTGGGAGTCGACCGCGACGCCCCCGTACCCGAAGGTGTCGGGCGCCCCCTCGGAGGCGGTGCCGCCGGGCCGGACGGGGGTGATGTCGCTCCAGGCGCCGGTGAGGGTGTTCAGCGCGTGCACGCTGCCGTCGCTCTGGCCGTTGGGCCCGGGGGCGTCGGCGTAGGTGACGTAGAGCGTTCGGGTCCCGGTGTCGTACGCGGCCCGGATGGGTACGCGGGCCGCCACGCCTTCCGGCTGTCCGGGGACGGGCTCCCAGGTGGCGTCGGCACGGCGGCGGTACAGGGCGGATCCGCCGTCGCCCCATCCCGCGTACAGGGTCCGTCCCGCGGCGACGAGAAGGGTGATGCCCTGTCCGCCCTCCACCGGCTCGGGTCCGAACGTGGAGCGCGCCCACGTGGCGCCGCGGTCGGTGGACTTCCACAGCCCGTCGTGACGGGTGCCGAGCCACAGGGTGTCGCTGTCGGAAGGGTCGACGGCCAGCCGCTCCCCCGCGCCGCGCCCGTCCTCGTTGGCCCCGAGCTTCACCGGCAGATCGGTACGGGACCAGGTGGCTCCGCGGTCCTCCGAACGCAGTACGGCCCCGTTCTCCGACCAGCTCTGGGCGTACGTCCCCACGGCGAGGTAGAGGCGGTCGTGGTGGTGGGGGTCGACGGCCATGGCCTCGACGCCCAGCAGGTTCCAGTCGTCCCAGCCGAGGTGGTCGGTGAGGGGGACCCACGCACGCGTGCGGCTGTCCCAGCGGTAGGCGCCACCGATGTCGGTCCGGGCGTAGGCGAGCCCCTGCACCCGGGGGTGGAAGAGGACTCCGGTGACGAACCCCGTTCCGCCGATGACCGCGGTGCGCCAGCGGTGGCGCTGGGCGGCTGCCCCCGCCTTTCCGGAGGGCGCGGGTACGGGGCCGGGGGGCACGGGGGCGGCGACGGCGGCGGGCGCGGACAGCGCGGGCCAGGCCGTCAGGCCCGTGAGCACACCGGCGGTGAGAACCGTGCGTCGACCGGGCCGACGTTCGAGCATGGACATGACGTAACCCTCTCTTCGTGGGGCCGTTGCGATGCGGAGCGGGGGCGGTGCGGTTGCAGTGCGGGGCGGTACGGAGCAGGTGCGGTTGGGGTTGCGGTTGCGGTTGCGGTTGCGGTACGGAGCGGAACAGGTGCGGCGCAGGTGCGGGGCGGTACCAAGCAGGTGCAGGTGCAGGTGCGGTGCGGAGCGGGACCGCCGTGTCCGCCCGTCGTCAGGGGCGGACGGACACGGCGGCGAGGAGGGGGGCGAGGCGCGTCGACCCCATCGCCGTGCGACGGCGCCTCGGGGGCCGGGGCCCGGGGCGCCGTGGATGTGTCAGCCCTTGACCGCGCCCGTCAGCATGCCCTTCTTGAAGTGCCTCTGGACGAACGGCGACAGCACGGCCACCGGCAGCAGGGCGAGCACCATGACGGCCATCTGGATCGACAGGGGCGAGAGCTGGCCGGTGTTGATGGCCTGCGCCAGGCCCGTGGGGCGTTCCTGCTTGAGGACCAGCTGCATCATCACGTTCTGCAGCGGCATCATGTTCTGGTCGCTCAGGTAGATCGACGCGTTGAACCAGGCGCTCCAGTAGCCGACGGCGTAGAAGAGCGCGATCACGGCGAGTACCGCGCGGGACAGCGGCATGATGATCTTCCACAGGATGCGGAGGTCGCCCGCGCCGTCGATGCGGGCGCTGTCGAGGAGTTCGGGCGCGACGCTCATGAAGAAGGACCGCAGGACGAGGATGTTGAAGACGTTGACCGCGCTGGGCAGGATCAGGGACAGGTAGGTGTCGGTCAGGCCGAGCCCCTGGACCAGCAGGTAGGTGGGGATGAGACCCGCACCGAAGAACATGGTGGCCAGAAGCGTCACCAGCAGGGGCCGGTGCAGCAGCGATCCGCTGCGGGAGAGACCGTAGGCGCACAGGACGGACACCGTCATGCTGAGAAGCGTGCCGACGGTCGTGACCCCCACACTCACCAGGGCCGCCCGGGTGACCTGGCCTCCGCCGAGCAGTTCCTGGTAGGCGACGAAGGTGATCTCGCGCGGAACGACGACGAGCCCTCCGGCCTCCGTGATGGTCTTCACCGAGGACAGGCTGGTGACGATCACGATCCACAGGGGGAAGAGGATCGCCGCGCAGGCCAGTACGAGTACCGTGCCCTTCGCCGCGAGACCCGCCGGGCGCGGCTCCTCCTCCCACACCGGCCGCAGCCGGCCGCGGGAGCCCCCGCGGCGCGTGGAACCCCACACGGTGCTCATCGCTTGTACACCCCCTGCTCGCCCATCATGTGAGCGACCTTGTTGGCCGCCAGTACGAGACCGAGGCCGATGATTCCCTTGACGATTCCGACCGCCGCCGCGTAACTGAAGTCACCGAACTGGATGCCGACGTTCCAGACGTAGGTGTCGAGCACCTCCGCGGCGGTCGAGCCGACCGCGGTGCGCTGGAGGAGGATCTGCTCGAATCCGACGGTCAGGGCGTTGCCCACCTGGAGCACCAGCAGCAGGGCGACCACCGGACGCAGGGCCGGCAGCGTCACGTGCCACATCCGCCGCCACCGCGAGGCGCCGTCCATCGCCGCCGCCTCGTACAGGTCGGGGCTGACGGCGGAGAGCGCGGCGAGGAAGACGATGACGCCCCAGCCCGCGTCCTTCCAGACCATCTCGAAGGTGACCAGGAACTTGAACAGGCCGGGATCGGTCATCAGGTCGATGCCCTCGTACCCGTGCTCGCGCAAGGTCTGGGACAGCATGCCGGCGCCGCCGAACATCTGCTGGAAGATGGTGATGACCAGGACCCAGGAGAAGAAGTGGGGCAGGTAGAGCACCGCCTGCGCCACGGCGCGCACCCGGGGCCGGACGAAGCTGTTGATGAGGAGCGCGAGCAGGATCGGCACCGGGAAGAACAGGGTGAGCTGCACCAGGAAGATCGTCAGGGTGTTCCCCAGCGCCTGCCAGAAGAGGCGGTCCTCCACCATGCGGCCGAAGTGCTCGGCCCCCACCCACGGGCTTTCGCGGATGGCCTGCCAGGCGTCGCCGCCGAGGTAGGGGTCGTAGTCCTGGAAGGCCACCACGTTGCCGAGCAGCGGCACGTAGTTGAAGACCAGGACGAGCAGGACCGCGGGCAGCGTCATCAGGATCAGCGTGCGATCACGACGCAGCCGGATCCTCCAGGGGACGCCTTCGGAGGCGCGGGAGGGGGCGCTGGCCCGCCGCGCCGAATCCGCACCCGAATCCGTACTCGGATCTGTGCCTGTGTCCGTGTCCGTGCCCCTGCCCCTGTCCGTGTCCTCGGGCGGGCCGTCCTCCGGCGGGCCGTCCTCGGCCGGGCCCTTCTTGCTGTCGCCACCGGCGCGTTCGGGACCTGCCACCTTGCTCTGCGGCACGTTCTTTCTCCTCGTTCCCCCTTGGGCCGGTGCTGTCAGGACGCCTGGTCGCCGGTCTCGTCCAGAAGCTTCCGGTACCAGTCGCGCAGCTGGTCACCGCCGCGGGAGCGCCAGTCCGACACCGCCTGCTGCATGTCGCCGACCTTCTTCCGGCCGCGCACGATGTCCTTCTCCAGGTCCTCGAACTGGCTGCTGAGCTCGGCCCAGCGGTTCGGCTCCTGCACCTGCATGCCGTAGAACAGCGGCCGGGTGACGAACGCGCCCATGCGCTGCTGCCAGCGCACCATCCCTTCCGCGACGTCGGGGTGGTTGGGGTAGGCGAAGAACTGCTGAGGGCTCGCTATGTACTCGTAGGTGGCGAAGACCTCGTTGTTGCCGGCCTCGGTCTTGGTGATCTCCTCGCCCTTGAGCGTGTGGTGGACCCCTTCGACGCCGTACGCCTTGAGGCGCTGCTCCTTGGTGCCGTACGGGGCGGCCGTGAAGTTGGCGATGGCCAGGACGTCGCGGATCGTCTGCTCGTCGGCGTTCTTGTTGACGAAGGCCCAGATGTTGGAGGGCGAACCGGCGTAGAGGCGCGGCTTGCCGCCGTCGTGGTGGAAGTAGTCCATGGCGGCCATGGAGAAGTCCGGGCTGTCCCCCCGCTGGACGACGGTCTTGCCGTACCAGTCGGAGATGTCCGCGTTGTACATCCACACCCGGCCGGCGGTGAAGAGGTTGCCGATGTCCCCGCTCTCGGCCTTGGCGTCGGGGTGCACGAATCCGGCGGAGTACAGGGAGCGGGACCATTCGAGCGCTTCCAGGTACTCGGCGGTCTCGATGCGGTGGACCAGCTTGTCGCCCACGAGCTTCCAGCAGGTGGGCTTCTCGTCGAGGACACCGAAGAACTTGTACGCCGCCCAGGTCATGTCGCCGCAGGCCCAGACCCCGCTCTTGGCGGAGGTGATCTCCTTGGCGAGGTCGAAGAACTCCTCGGTGGTGGTGGGCGGTTGGTAGCCCTTGGCCTTGAAGAGGTCGCTCCGGTAGAAGGGCGCGATGTTGGGGATGTCGCTGGCCGGCATGGGCAGGCCGCGGAGCTTGCCGCCGAAGACCGCCCGCTGCCAGGCGCCGGTGGGGATCGCCGCCAAGTTCGGGTACGCCTTGACCTTGTCGCCCGACAGGTACGGGCCGAGGTCGGCGAACTTGTTGTTGATGGCGCTGGGTATCTTGCCGCCCAGCTCCCAGGCGGGGACCACGACGACGTCGGGGACGGAGCTGGAGGCGAGGACGGCTCCGAGCTTCTGCCCGTAGGTGTTGCCGTCCTGGTTCTGCCAGTTGACCTTGACGCCGATGGCCTCGTCCATCGCCGCCCAGTACGGGTTGCCGTTCTTGGGCGAGGTGCCCCAGAGCGGGGCCATGATCGTGACCGCGCTTCCCTGGCCGAGCTTCTCGGGCACGGAGACGGCGAGCTTCGCGGCGGGCAGCGCGGTGGTGAAGCCCACCGCCGAACCGTTGGCGCTCGGCACGTCCGGCTGCACGACGTCGGACCCGACGAAGGCCGGGAGGATGCCCTGGAGCTTCTTTCCCGTGGTGGCGCCCTCGGAGCGGTTGTCGCCGGACGAACCGCCGCACGCGCTGAGCAGGGGCGCACCGCCGGCGACGGCGATCGCCGCGACCGCGGTGGAGCCCAGGAACGTTCTCCGGCTGGGAGCTTTGGTGTCGGGCATGGCATAGCCCCTTTCGTCATGCGGGCAGCCGGCGGGCGTTCGAGAGCGGCCGTGCGCATGCGGGTCGGCAGATGAGGCGAGGGATGAGGCGAGCGATGAGGCGAGCGATGAGGCGAGGCATGAGGCGAGCTGAGACGCACGAAGCGAGGAGCTGAGTCCGACCAGCGGAGTCGAAGCGCTTCGATGTTGCAGCGAGGTTAAGTGAGGAAGACAAGCCGTTCAAGAGTCGCTCCGGAATTCTTTCGTTTCGCTTTGGTTGCGCACCACGCGACGACCCCTTCCAGCACGGAGAAATGCCTAGTCCGGGCGGTTGCGTCTTGACACCCCCTGCGGCCACCTTCAGCATCGAAGCGCTTCGAAACATATGTCGCTCTTCAGTTCGCTCACCCTTGGGGAACCCTGTGACCGACCTCCGGCCGTCCTTCCGTGACGCCTCCCTCTCCCTCGACGAGCGCGTCGACGACCTGCTCGGGCGGCTCACGCTCGACGAGCGGATCGCGATGCTGCACCAGTTCGCGCCCGCCGTCGAACGCTTGGGCGTCGGCGCGTTCCGTACCGGGCAGGAGGCCCTGCACGGCGTCGCGTGGATGGGACCCGCCACCGTCTTCCCGCAGGCGGTGGGGCTCGGAGCCACGTGGAACGAGCAGCTCGTACGCCGGGTCGGTGAGGCGGTCGCCGAGGAGGCGCGGGCCATGCGGGCGGACGATCCGCGGGTCGGCCTCAACGTCTGGGCCCCGACGGTCAACCTGCTGAGGCACCCGCTGTGGGGCCGCAACGAGGAGGGGTACTCCGAGGACCCCCACCTGACGTCCGCCATCGCCGTCGCCTACACCCGCGGCCTGCGCGGTGACCACCCCGTCTACTGGCGTACCGCACCGGTCCTCAAGCACTGGCTGGCCCACAACAACGAGACCGACCGGGACACGGCTTCCTCCTCGGTCCGCCCCCGGGTCCTGCACGAGTACGACCTGCGGGCCTTCCGCCCCGCCGTGGAGGCGGGGGGCGTCGCCGGGGTGATGCCCGCCTACAACCTCGTCAACGGCCGGCCCAACCACCTCTCCCCCCTGCTGAACACGGAGCTGCGGACCTGGACCGACCAGCCGCTGGTGGTCTGCTCCGACGCCGGCGCGCCCTCCAACCTGGCCGACTCCGAGGCCTACTTCGACACCCACGAGGAGGCCACGGCCGCCGCCCTGCGCGCCGGTGTGGACAGCTTCACGGACCACGGCCAGGACTCCTCCGTCATCGTCGGACGTGTCCGCGGAGCGCTCGGCCGGGGGCTGCTCGGGAAGGAGACGATCGACGAGGCCGTACGCCGGCTCCTGAGGATGCGCTTCTGCCTCGGCGAGTTCGATCCCGAACTGGACCCGTACGCGAAGGCCACCGCGTTCGACACGCCGGAGCACCGGTCGCTCGCGCGGGAGGCCGCGGAACAGGCCGTCGTACTGCTCAGGAACGACGGCCTGCTGCCGCTGGCCGAAGGCACGCGTATCGCCCTGGTCGGGCCGCTCGCCGACGAGTGCAAGCTGGACTGGTACAGCGGAACGCTGATCCACCGCTCCACGCCCCTGGACGGGCTGCGCGCCCGCTTCGGCACGGAGAACGTCTCCTTCACCGAGGGCCTCGACCGGGTGCGGCTGCGCACGGCGGCGGGCTGGGTGCGCGTTCCGCCCTCGTCGGCCGGGGCGACGGCGCGAGACGCCGAAGGGGCCCTCGACCCGGCGCTGCTCAGCGGTCGCACCGACCTGGCGCCGCTGACCGTGGGCGGCGACCCGACGGTGTTCTCCCTGGTGGACTGGGGTGACGGGCTGCTGACCTTCCGTGCCCCCGACGGCGCCTACGTGTCGGTCGCCGAGGACGGCCTCCTGCGCGCTTCGGCCGACCGGCCCGGGGGCTGGGTGGTGCAGGAGACGTTCCGGCTGGAGGAGCACGGTACGGGCCACCTCCTCAGGCATGTGGGCACGGGCCGGTACGTAGCGGTGACCGCCGAAGGCCTCAAGGTCGGTGGGGGTGGTGGGGGTGGCGGGGGCGGCGGGGACGGCGAGGGCACCAGGGGCGGCGGGGGCGGCGGGGGTACCGGGGGCGGCGGGGACGGCGGGGGTACCGGGGGCGGCGGGGACGGCGGGGGTGCCGGGGGCGGCGATGTCTTCGACATCGTGACCGTGAGCCGCGGCGTGGACGACGTGGCGTCGGCCGCCGCGGCCGCCGACGTGGTCGTCGTCGCCGCCGGCAACGACCCGCACATCAACGGCCGCGAGACCGAGGACCGCACCACACTCCGCCTGCCCGGCCACCAGACGGAGCTGTGGCACGCGGCCCACGGCGCGAACCCCCGTACGGTGCTCGCCCTCATCTCCTCGTACCCGTACGCCGTCGCCGACGCGGACGCCGCCCTGCCCGCCCTGCTGTGGACCGCCCACGGAGGACAGGCGGCGGGCACGGCCCTCGCCCGGGTCCTGGCCGGTGACGTGTCTCCGGCGGGACGGCTTCCGCAGACCTGGCACAGGGCCGACGCCGAGCTGCCCGGCCTGCTGGACTACGACATCATCGGCAGCCGCCAGACCTACCTGTACTACGAGGGCACGCCGCTCTACCCGTTCGGCCACGGCCTGTCCTACGCCTCCTTCACCTACGACGCCCTGTCGGCCGCGCGCGTCGGCGACACCGTCCAGGTGTCCTTCACCGTGACCAACAGGGGAACGCGTGAGGCGGACGAGGTCGCCCAGGTCTACGTCCGGGCGACGGAGTCGGCCGTGGCCAGGCCACGCAGACAGCTTGTCGCCCACCGCCGGGTGCGCCTCGGGCCCGGGGCGGAACAGCGGCTCGCGTTCGAGGTGCCCGTCGAGGCCCTCGGCTTCTGGGACGTCACTCGTGGCCGCTGGACGGTCGACACGGGGCGGCGCGCCGTCCTCGTCGGCGCCTCCAGCACGGACATCCGGCTCACCTCCGGCCTTCGGATCGAGGGGGAGGAGCCCGCTCCCCGTCCCGTACTGGACAGCGGCCTCGAAGCCGCGGACTACGACGAACAGCGCGGGACCGTGATCGTGGACCGGACCAAGGTGACGGGCGACGCGGTGACGACCATGGACGGCGGCACCGGGGAACTGGTCTTCCGCGGCTGCGACTTCGGGGACGGGGCCGTGACGGCGTCGGTGTCAGCGTCGGCACCAGCATCTTCGTCGCCGTCTTCGTCTTCGTCTTCGTCTTCGTCGGCGGAGGTGGCTGCGACCGGCCCGGCCACGGTGGAACTGCGCCTGTCCGACGGAACGCTCCTCGCGTCGTGCACGCCCGTCGCCGAGGGCTCGTACACCTACTCCACCACCACCGCCGGCCTGTCGCTGTCGGGCGTGCACGATCTGCACGTGCGGCTGCGTGGGCCGGTACGTCTCGCGAGGGTGACCTTCAGCAGCTGAGACCGACGGCTACGGGAACCGCCCGGCACCGCCCCCGGTGCCGGGCTGCGCCGTGCTTGCCCACGGCGGCGGGACCGGCCGGAGGCATGTCGGTACACCTCAATCAGGTCAGGCTCAGGGGCAGGGGGGCAGGGGCACCACCACGTCACCGGCGCCCCGGACACCGTCACCGCCACCTCCACCGACACCGCCACCGCCACCGCCACCGCCGATCACCTCCACGCGGTAGGAACGATCCGTCCCCTCGGCCCGTACGCGCAGGCCTTCCTCGTCGCGGACGATGTGGAAGACCGCCGCCACCCGGCCGGTGAGGTCGGGCACGGTGACCGTACGGCGGAAGGGCGCGCCGTCCGATGCCGGATGGACGCGCAAGGTCAGTTCGTCCAGCCAGTCGGAGTCCGGTCTCTGGTCGTCCGCGCCGAGGGGCAGTACCGCTCCCGGCCGTACGAAGAGCGGCAGGCTGTCGAAGCCGTGCCTCTCCTGCCGCCACACCGGCCCGGTCACCGTCTCGCCGGTCAGCAGATGGGTCCAGGTCCCGCGCGGAAGGTAGTACTCCACCTCGCCGTCCGCGGTGAAGACGGGCGCGACGAGCAGGTCCGGGCCCAGCATGTACTGCCGGTCCAGGGTGCGGCAGGCGGGGTCCTCGGGGAATTCGAGGAGCATGGGGCGCATGGCGGGGACGCCGGTGGCGTGGGCCTCGACGGCCACCCCGTAGAGGTAGGGCATGAGCCGGTGCTTGAGCAGGGTGAACTCTCGGGCGACCTCGACGGCCTCCTCACCGAACTCCCACGGCACCCGGTAGGAGACGTTGCCGTGCAGCCGGCTGTGCGAGGAGAGCAGCCCGAAGGCGAGCCACCGCTTGAACACGTCCGGGTCGGGGGTCCCCTCGAAGCCGCCGATGTCGTGGCTCCAGAAACCGAAGCCACTCAGGGACAGGGAGAGCCCGCCGCGCAGTGACTCGGCCATGGCCTCGAAGGAGGCGAAGCAGTCGCCGCCCCAGTGGACGGGGAACTGCTGGCCTCCGGCGGTCGCCGAGCGGGCGAAGACGACAGCCTCACCACTACCGCGCTCCTCCTCCAGAAGCTCGAAGACGGTCCGGTTGTAGAGGTGGGCGTAGTAGTTGTGCATCCGCTCGGGGTCGGACCCGTCGTGCCAGACGACGTCCGTGGGGACCCGCTCCCCGAAGTCCGTCTTGAAGCAGTCGACGCCCTGGTCGAGCAGCGGTCTCAACTTGCCCTGGAACCAGGTCCGGGCCTCGGGGTCGGTGAAGTCCACCAGGGCCATGCCGGGCTGCCAGAGGTCCCACTGCCAGATGTCGCCGTTGGGCCGCCGGAGCAGATACCCGCGGGCGGCGCCCTCCGCGAACAGCGTCGACTTCTGCGCGATGTACGGGTTGATCCACATGCTGATCTTCAGTCCGCGGGCCTTCAGCCGGGCGAGCATGCCCTCGGGGTCGGGGAAGGTCTCCGGATCCCACTGGAAGTCGGACCACTGGTACTCGCGCATCCAGAAGCAGTCGAAGTGGAAGACGGAGAGCGGGATGTTCCGCTTCGCCATGCCGTCGACGAAGGACGTGACGGTGGCTTCGTCGTAGGCGGTGCAGAAGGACGTGGTGAGCCACAGGCCGAACGACCAGGCGGGCGGCAGGGCGGGACGACCGGTGAGCGCGGTGTAACGGGCGAGCACCTCCTTGGGGGTGGGCCCCGCGACGACGTAGTACTCCAGGGTCTGGTCCTCGACGCTGAACTGGACCTGGCCGACCGACTCCGTTCCGACCTCGAAGGACACCTTGCCGGGGTGGTTGACGAAGACGCCGTAGCCGCGCGAGGAGAGGTAGAACGGGATGTTCTTGTACGCCTGCTCGCTGCTGGTACCACCGTCGGCCTGCCAGATGTCGACGGTCTGGCCGTTCTTGACGAAGGGCGTGAAGCGCTCGCCGAACCCGTAGACCTGCTCGCCGACGCCGAGCGCGAGCTGGGCGGCCATGTGGTGGGCGCCCCCGGGGGTGGTCACGAAGGCGGTGCCCTTGCGCTCGGCGGCGGTCAGCCGGTGACCGCGGTCGTCGACGAAGTCGAGCGTCCACGGCTTGCCGGTGTCGAGGCGCAGGGTGACTGGCCCGCTGCTCAGCTCGACCAGGTCGCCCTCACGCCGGGTGCGGACCGCACTGGTCCCTGCCCCCGCCCCCGGCAACGCGAAGTCGGGCCCGGGGTGGCCCTTGCCCGCGTGATGGGTGATGCGTACGCCGATGATCCCTTCCGCCGGCGAGAAGAACTCGGTGGTGATGAGGGCCGTGTTGAGGGTGTCCCCCCGATGCCGCACGGGCGTGACAGCCGCGAAGGCCGTGATGTGGTCGGCGCTGACGTGGAGGTCGCGCACTTCGGTGGCGTACGAGGCGTGAACGCCCTCGCGCATCAGCCAGAAGCCGTCGGTGAACTTCATCCGGTGTTCCTTGGTGTGAGGATTACGTGATCGGGCGAGGAGGGCGGGCCGGCTCGGTGCGGTACGGCGTTCACCCGTTCCCAGGTGACGGTGCCCCGTTCGATAGGCGGCGGCTCGGTACCCCGACCCGGTCCGTCTGCCGGGCAGCGGCAAGCGCCACCGGTCCTCTCGGCGGACGGCGACGGCCGCGCGGGCCGCCGCCCCGAGAGCGACCGGTTCCGTGCTGTCGGGGAGGAGCGCGAAAGCCGGAAGCACGCGCCGGCTCGTCGAGGGCCCGCAAGAGGGTGGCGGTGGCTCCCGCGCAGGCGGCGCCCAGCAGCTGCCGGGACGTACGGATCACGCTCGACCGGATGAAGGATGCCTTCGACCTGCTGGGGCAGTACGACGAGCCGCGCGGCAACATCCTGCTCCCGACGGTCGGGCACACCCTCGCCTTCATCGAGCGCCGGAGCGCCCCGAGCTGGTAGTCGTCAGCCCCGAGACGGGGCACGAGCAGATGGCCGGGCGCAACGTCCCGCACCACATGGCCCAGGCGCTGTGGGCGGGCAAGCTCTTCCCCATCGACCTCGACGGCCAGCCCGGCGTCACGTACGACCAGAACCTCCGCTTCGGCGGTTTCGGCGGCTTCGGCGGCTTCCGGGCATCGGCGGCCGGCTGCGTGCGCAACCACGCTGATGTCCAGCATCTGAGCTCCATGAGTCGAAACGCTTCGACGAACAACGCAAGCACGGGCATCCGACACCGTTTCAACAAACATGGCGCTGGTCAAGAGATGCGCAAGCCACAAGGCACCAGCCAGATGAGGTGAACGACCTCCGGCCCGCGCACCATCACGCCAATAGTCGAAGCGCTTCATCACCTCCCTGCCCCGGCCCGACCGCCCCACCAACCGCCTGATCGCCGACCAGGCCGCCGCCGGCTAGTCGCCCCCCACCGGACGAACGGCAGCGGCCGGGGGCACCAGCGCTGGAGGCTCGCCCGGAGCCGGGCCCGACGCCGATGCGGCCGACCGGCACGGCCTGCCGACCCGAGAGGCTCCGCAGCACTGCGCCCATGGTTCACGCCTACGGGGCCCACGGAGATCACCCTCCGAAACAGAAGGACCCTTCGCCTCTGCCAGCAACAGGTGGCCCCACCTCTGAGCCACGGCAAACTCGCCGGTCAGCGCGGCCCCGCGAACCATCCGGGAAAACGCGGGCCCGCCGACGGATGGTCATCCGCTACCCTGTTCTCTGGTCGGCCGTTGGCGTGGCTCTTGTCGGGCAGTGATGCTGCCGACAGGCTCCACACCGCGCCTGACCAGCGGCTTGGCCTCCTCGCCGAAGATCCACTCACTGGGTTTTCTCCAAGGTTCCCCCAAGCCTCGCCTTCGTAGCTCAGGGGATAGAGCACCGCTCTCCTAAAGCGGGTGTCGCAGGTTCGAATCCTGCCGGGGGCACAACGCGTTACCGCTCTGACCTGGGGTTTCTCCCCCAGAGAGGGGTGTTACTCGGCCTCGGACTTCTCGTCCGGGGCCGTTTGCGTGAGCGGTGCGTGAGCGGACGGGGGAGTTGCCGCCCCCACCTGGCCCCACGGATCAGCACCAGCCGACACTGACTCGTCGGCCTCGCCGAGCTGTGCGCCCGCTTCGGAACGGGTGTCCTCAGCAGTGACTCGCGCTCGCGGCACGGGCCGGGCCGCGGCCTCCGCGATCGCCAGGTCCGCCTCGGGGAGCAAGCTCGTGTATGTGTCCGATGTGATGGTGATCGAGGAGTGGCCGAGCATCTCCTGAATGCCCTTCAGGCTGGCGCCTGCCGCGTGAGCCAGAGTCGCGGCACCGTGACGGAGGTCGTCGAGCCGGATCGGCGGTAGGCCGATCTCCTCGTACAGCTCGATGAACCGCCGCGTGACGTTGGCCGGATGCAGCAGTTCTCCGTTTTCACGGGTGAAGACCCGGCCCGCCTCCACCCAGGCATTCCCCGTCTCAGCGAACGTCCGGCACCCAGTGCACGAGCGCGTGCAGCGATGACCCGCAGCTCAGCACAGCGCTCCGTCCCCTCGCCCCACGTGGCAGCCACCGTCCAGGCTTCGCGCTCACCGCAAGGACAGAGGCGTTGATGGCGCGAGACTCTTCCGGATGACGCTGTCGGCGGCGCGCAGAGCTGCTGACAGCGCTCCTTGCATCTGGTCCGGGAGGGTCTCTGCCCCGAGGGCGCAAGCCCGCACCAAAGCGCGGCAGTCATGCTCTTGCCGGTTCGTAGAGAGCTCAATGAACAGAGAGTTCGCCAAGTTCTCACGTGCCGCGTAGCCGTCCTCGGCCTCCGTCGCCCTCCGGTGCAAGACCTCGGCGATGCGGTGCGCGGCCGGAAGATTGAGGGCCCCGACCACGTCGAGGACGGTCAGGCCCAGCCGGATATCGAAAACGGTCATTCCCGGCTCGGCCTTCCGCTCAAGGTAGGCGTCTGCCAAGTCCGCCAGGTGACCGCCGACTGGTTGTCCCGCGTCACGGCGCCACAGGGCAGTCAGGCATGCCGTGACAGTCTGCTCCCACGGCTCGCCGGGCACCGTACCGGCGAGGAGCGTCGCGGCGTGTGCCGTATCTCCCGCAGCGAGCGCGGCGAGTACCGCTACTTGGCGTCCATCGAGCATTCGCCTGCCCAGGCCTCGATGGGTCTCCATGTGCGACAGGGCCTCGGACCAGCGTCCCTCGGCAGTAAGAGCACGCGTCCCGTCGGCGAGCAGCACACGCCACAGCCACGCGACGACCTCATGGCGGTCCTTGTCTGTGGCGGTGAGGTCCGCCGGAATCGCAACGCCTTCAAACCTGGTTGGTGTGCCCGCCTCGACAGCTGCGTACAGGTCGAGTAGCCCCTGACGACCCACATCGGCGTGGCCGCCGCGGATCTGGAGGCGGGCGAGATTGACGACGGGCTCCAAGCCGCGAATCGCGCTGACTGCGGGAAGGGGGCAAGCATGGAGATAGGCGGCGGCGTGCTCGTGGCACATCGCGCGCGCCAGGTCGGGAAGGCCGAGATCGGAGGCAATGAGCGCAGCCTGGTTGTAGACGGAGGACGCCACCCCCTGATCGGTCTCCGCCATCGCGGTGTCTGCCAGGTCGACGAGCGCGCGCACGCGCTTCGGGAGGGGAAGGCAGGCGGGCCGGAATCGGGCGACGAGCGGAAAGCGCTGAGCGGTGGATCCGTGCGGGTCCATGGACTCCCCCAGGTGTGTGTGAAGGCGGGTAGGGCGACGGTGGCCGCCGGTTGCACGCCGGAGGCCACCGTCCACTACACGTCGGGTGTCACCGCCAGTCGACGACGATGCGGTTCAGCGGGGTGTCGAGCGCGAAGAGGCCGGCTCGCTGCTCGATCGCGGGGGCGTCGAGAGGCTGGATCTCGAACGTGGCCTCGCGGTTTCGGTACTCCAGGTCCCACGCGCGGATGGCTGCGGCGACCTTCGCTGCCAGTTCATCGCTGCCAGGGCCGTGGCCGATGACCCCGAACTCCCACAGCTTGCCGCCCTCGGGGGTCTTCTTCTCCGACAGACGCCGGGCGAGGTAGGTGACGGCGCCCTTGTCGACGGCTGCAGTCGAGGAGGGGTAGGGGTCCTCGGTGAGCAGAGTGCCCTTGGCGGCTTGCGGGAACAGCATGCGGATCAGGCCGGAGGGGAGTGAGCAGGTGAGGAACAGTTCCATCCACTCCGGCGACTCCATGGCGCGGACCGTCATGCCCGTCCACTCCTCGGTGCGCGGCTCGTGCAGGACGCCGGCGAGGGCTTCGGCGTCGATCTCCTGCCCTGCGGGGGCCTGGAGCCGTACGGTTCCGTCCGTGCTGAGCGGAATGACTCGGCGGTCGTCGTCGGCGATGCCCCGCCTGAGCGGCATGAAGGTGTTCATCTCGCTACCGAGGGACATCCACCGGCCATCGCGCTGCTCGTAGGCGATGGACCGGGACACCGTGCCCTTGAGGCGCTGCGGGACGAGGAGCCGGCCCCTGGGAGCGAGCTGCTGCAACCAGGCATGTGGCACGCCGTGAGCGCCCACGGTGGCGATGATTCGGTCGTACGGCGCACCTTCCGCGTAGCCGAGGGCCCCGTCTCGGGTGACCGCCTCAACGTTGGTGGTTCCGGCGGCGGAGAGATGCGCGCGGGCGCCCTCTACGAGGTCGTCGTCGACATCGAGCGTGGTGACGTGCCCGCTCTCACCGACCAGATGGGCGAGCAGACCGGCGTTGTAACCGGTGCCTGCGCCCAGCTCGAGGACGCGCTCGCCTTGCCGGGCATCGAGCTGGTCCAGCATGAGGGCGACCACGCCTGGCTGGGAGGCGCAAGAGATCGAGCTGCCGTCGGTGGCGTACTTGATGTGCACCGGCGCGTTGGCGTATGCGTCTTCGAGCGGTGCATCGGGCACGAACACGTGACGGGGCACGGTCCGCAACGCGGTCTCCACGCCGGGAGTGCGAACGTTTCCGTCAGCGCGGAGCTGGTCCACCAGGGCGTTGCGGAGGCGCTCGGCATCGGACGTCGAGGTGGTGATCGTGTCGGTGTTCACCCCTTTCACGCTATCCGCGTCGGTCGTTGACTCGGTCGGCGACGCGGTGTGGTCACTCGTTCCCATGACTGCCTCTCGTGCAATGTTGGACAGAGCGCTCTGGTCGTCCCTGAGGAGACCGGCGCGGTTGGTGTGGAAGATGATGTGGTGGGCGATCACGGCTCGCAGGCCGCGTGTGAGAGCGCCTCGTTTCGCGAGGCCGGCGAGTGTGGCCCCCGTCCGCTCGAAAGCGGTCACCCACGCCCCGTGCCCGTGGAGCGGGCCGTCCTGGAGGGACAGGCCGTGAGCATCAGCGCTCATGAGCTTCCGCACGGACGGAGTCAGTTCGGCGACTCGTGCGGGTGACAGAGCGCTGGTGACCGGCCGGAGGCCGGCGACCTTCGCCCATACGTCGCCCTGCTCGAACCAGTCGAGTCCGGCGCCGCGCATCATGGCGCTCGCCAGCAGGACCGCAGTCTCCTTGCGCCCCAGGTGCTCCGGGCCCGGCTGGTAGGTGAGCAGCTGGCGGGAGTCGCTGTGGAACAGTTCGTGGGCGGCGTCCATGGCGTCCGGGCCGCCGAACGCCTCACACTCGGGCTCGTAGACACAGGGCAGCCATGACACGACCGCCCCGTCGCCCACGAGATCGCTGAGCAGCGACTCAATGATCGGGGAGGGATCGTCGGCGAGGTACCGCAGCGGCCAGGGCTGTTTGTTCATGAACCACCAGCCGGTGAGCTGCCCCGCGGTCTCGGCTGTGATCAGGGCGGGCCCGACGCGTTCGTCGATGACGTGCAGGGCGCTCTCGCGGTCGATGAAGGTGATGTTGTGCTGGTGCCAGCGGTCGGGGGGCACGAAAGTCCTTCGGTCGGTGAATCAGGCGATGAGCAGGCAGGAATCCCATGCGGACTGGGGCGGTGCTGCGGTATCGGCAGCGAGAAGAGCCAGAGCTGTTCCGGCGGCTCCGTCGAGCAGGCCGGGCCCCGCTCCGGTGCCGCTGACGAGTGCCGTGGCCACGCGTTCGAAGTCGTTGTCCACCGGGCAGATCGCGGCCAACAGCCCCGGGATCGCAGCTCGGAGTCGACCGACGGTTGAGGGATGGGCGTCTTCGGCTGTGCGGACGGCGATGTGGGTGAGGCCGGCGAAACCGTGGCAGAGGCCGTTGTCCGTCGTGGCTCCGAGCTGATCCGGGTCGGTGAGGGCGGCGGCGAGCGCGTTCTCCGCCGTGATCTGGCGTTCGGTGTCACCGATGGCGAGCGCGGCAAGTTGCTGGGCGCGGGCGAGGCCGGAGATGCCGTAACACCATGACGGCCGCCGGAGCTTGGACGCGGCGCGGCGACCGGTGCGTAGCTCGCTCCGAGTGACCCAATACGGCCAGGCCGGTCCTCGGCCCGTCTCCTCCTGCCAGCGGTCGAGCCAGGCCAGGATGGCGCGCAGTGCTCTGAGGTGCCCGTCCGTAACGGTGCTCTTCCGGGCGGCGAGGGCCAGGAGCGCGAGCACTCCGCCGATGCCGTGTGCCAGGCCGGTGTTGGCGTGCCCTCCGGGGAATCGTTCGTCCGGGCTGCCCGAGGGCCCGGTCGCGGTCCACCAACCCGGAAGGTCCTCGCCGGAGTGCCTGATCGGTTCGGTAAGGCGTACGCAGTAGGCAAGGACAGCGCGCACCGTAGGGCTGCCTGGGTTCCGGCGTAGAAGGTAGGCGCCGTATCCGGTCAGGCCCCGGATGGCGTCGAACTCGGCGAGCTGCGGCAGGCATCCGGTATCGATGCGGCGATGCGCGGCGTCGAGAAGGCGTCTGACGTCGATCTCGATCTGCCGGTCCATCGCGTCCAAGGCGCGCCGGTAAGAGCCAGGAAGATGGTCGGCGGCGCAGGCAAGGGCGTGGGCGAAGGCGGGCATCCCGTAGAAAGGGTGGCTGTCGGGTCCGCTCGTGAGAGGCCCGTGAGTCGCGGCAGCGAGCCAGTCGTGCGAATGCTGCCACGGTCCGAGGCCGTTCGCTGCCCGCTCGATATGGAGAAGCGCGATACCGGGCGGGCCATAGGCGAGATGTTGCCGATGAGCCTGAAGGACGGAAGGCGTCCTGCCGTGGTCGGCGAGCCGCGCAGCAACGGCATCACCCAGGCTGAGCATCGGGAGTACGGTCACACCGGCCTCCTGGTGGTGCGGGCAGTCCACGCCAGAGCAGCAGCGCGAGCCAGGTAGAGGCACACCTCTTCCTCGGGGAAGTTCACCGCGACGTGCCGCACGAAGTGGACGTGCAGAAGGGAGGTCAGGACGTCATCGACGGCGATGCCCTGGGTGTCCGGGCCGGGAAGGTACAACCGGTACGCGGCGAGTGCGGCATCGCGCTCTGCCCAACCCGACACGATGGCGTCTCCGCCCTGGACCTCTCGCAGGGCGGCCCAGTCGTCGGCTGGGTTCGCGAGCCGTACGGCCTCGCTGAATTGCGGGCGGGGAACGGACGCAGGCGCCGTCGGCGAGACGTGGTCGGCCAGCCAGCGCATCGCGGCCTCGGCGCTGCCGAGGAACGCAGAGGCGATGGCGACGGTGTGGGCCGCCACCAGTGCGCGTTGCGCCGGTCTCTGTGGCTCTACGAGCTGGGCCAGGACGCTGCGCGAGTCTGCCCGGAACACCTTCGCGGCCGCCTCCCAAGCGGCGCCGGAGCCCCAACGGCCCATTTCCCGATAGGAGGTGGGGTAGCGCAGGTCTGCCAGCAGGCCGCCGTTGCGCAGGTCGTCGGCCCACGCGCTCACGGTGCGCGCCGTCTGAGCGAAGGTTCTGCGGTCGGGAAGGGCGATGCGTACACGGAGGTGCTGGTCCGGGTCGCGGAAGCGGATGAACCACCACGGCGGGTTGCCCAGCCGTTCGAGGAGGCCGGGGAGGTGCTGGGAGAGCAAGGTGTCCTGGCGGCGAGGGTCTCCGTACAAGGCTGCGAGCAGCACCGACGAAGCGGCGGGAGTCTGCAGCTGAGCCGACGAGAGGACGCGAGCCCGCGTGGGAACGGGCAGGGGCGGCCAGGACGGCGATCGGGTCGCTCTGAGCGGCACCACGATCTCGTGGGCTCGCCCGCCGCACCAGCCGTACGTTTCTGGTGCCGGGGCCTCAATGAGCACGGCCTGGTGCGAGCGGTCGAGGTGTCGGAGCAGGAGCGTCCGGTGGCCGGCTTCGTCGAGGTCGAGGAAGAGACGCCGGTCCTTCTCTACGAGGAGCACGCGGCGAGGCAATCCCCGCTGCGCCCGCCATTCGGAGAGCGCGGTGTCCCACTCAGTACGAGGGCGAGCACGACCGGGTAATTCGGACGCCTCCAGACGCCAGCGCGCCGGGGTCAGCACCGTACGCCCGTGCCGTAGGCGCGGCAGGAACGGCATCGCTGCTGCGACGCCCCAGTCGAAGGCGGTGACCTGCGCGCACTGGGCGCGGGACAGTTCGGCGAGGAACCGCGCCAA
Source organism: Streptomyces sp. NPDC007346 (assembly GCF_040703535.1). NCBI lineage: Bacteria > Bacillati > Actinomycetota > Actinomycetes > Kitasatosporales > Streptomycetaceae > Streptomyces > Streptomyces sp. NPDC007346. Next base: position 74,728 of record NZ_JBEYKR010000007.1, on the reverse strand, counting down.
CGGCGGAGTGTGGGTATGCAGGTTCAGCGCGTTCATACCGACGGCCTCGACGCGGTGCCCCCGTTCCGGAGCGGCCAGGTACATGCGGCGGCCGTCGCACCCCACGGCCAGTTCGCCCGGGGTAAGGACGGTGTCCTTCGGTGCGCGGTGCTCTTGGAGGCTGATCACGGTAGGCAGGACCTGCGGGGCGCGGGTGACATGAGCGCTCTCCGGGAGCAGCGGCGGGAAGGAAAGCTGGGCGGGCACGGTGTCGCTGTCCGCGGCCGGAAGGTCGGCCAGCTCTGCGGCCAGGGCCTGACGCTCGGAGGGTGCCAGTACGCCGAGAAGCCGGCCTGTCGAAACGCCGGCCCCGCGCGACACGCTCACGACCTCCAGCCGGAATCGTCCGCCCTGCAAGTCCTCCACGCTGGCGGCGTGCACGCGCACCCCCACCTCCAGATGCGGCGGCAGTCGTGGCTCGTCGGGCCCCACGTCCAGGACGTCGATCTGTTCGTCAGTGAGTACGACCTCGTCGCGGCGGTCGAGCGCATCACCCTGCGCCAGGCGTACGAGGGCATCATCCCGAGCGGAGACGCGGGGCCGACGCGAACCGTCAGGACTGCCCGGGTAGCCGTCGGGGTAGCCAGTCCCGCTGTCCGCGACGGCCTCCGCGAGCGGGACCATCGTGCCAGTGCCGTACCGCTCGTAGAAGGGCTCGTGGTAAGCGTTCCACGCGGCTGTCCCGTACGGGCGGGTGCTCACCCGGGCCAGGATGAAGGCGGCGCGCTCGATCTCCCGGGCCACTTCCTCGGGTAAAACGAGTTGCGCATCCAACCGCAGGTCAAGTGCGACAGGGTGCCGACGCAGTCCGGGCACGAGGGCCCGCATCCGCGCTGCGGTGCTGTCCCGGCCGCCGCGCGTGGCGCACGCCTTCAAGCCCATTCGGACCGCGTGCAGCTCGCGTGCCGTCTCCGCTACCGACGCGAGGTCGTCGGCGCCGATCGTGTCGAGTTGGTCGAGCAGGTACCCGAGGGCGTCGGTCTCGGTGCTTGGAGCGTGCAGGCTCGTGATGAGCACTCGCCTCCGGACCAGCTCCGCCAGTAGACGGCGCACCTTCTCCAGACCAGCCTCGGGGAACTCCACCCGGAGCTTTTCCACGAGGGCTCCGCAGCGAATAGGCGTCCGGGTCACGGCGAGGACCGCACGCACCGGTTCTGTCAGAGCCAGGGATGCCTCGACCGCGCGCATCCGGCCGTCATTCGCATCGGGTTGGAACGGCACGATGAGCCGGTCCCCCCGGCTCACCACGGTGTTGTTGACGACGACGGGCAGCCGGTCAAGGAGTTCCGGGCAGAACTCCAGCCGTTCGACCACAGCGGCGAGCCACTCGGCCCCCGCTCGACCGACGGCTACGTGCTCTTCGCCCCAGTCCGCACGCACTCGAGGGCCGAACGCCGCAGTGGTCACACCGGCGAACAGACCGAAGGGCGTCGCCCGGTGCTGAGCCCGCAACAGATAGCGGGCTACCGACAGCGCCGCGCGCCGAGCGTCTCGATGGGGAGGATTCTCGGCCGTACATACGGCCCGCACCTGCATGGCCAAGGCTGGGCTGGAGTGCTCCACGGCCTCGGCGGTGGCCTCGTCCGCCCAGACCTCGCGAAGCCACGTCACACAGGCTGGGGAGCCGTGGGGCGAGTGGTCATCCGGGTCAGGGCACGGAGGAACCGACAGAGACCGTCGGGCCACGGCACGCACGAGAGCGGTGGAACCGGCTCGGAACACTGTGGGCTGAGCAACCACCGATGACCTCCATAAGCGTGGGGATGGGCGGCTGGTGCCGCCGCGCGGAGACGCGACGGCACCAGACCGAAGGTGACCTGGGGTTCGAGTCAGGCGTCAGGCGACATTGGTGGTGCAGGCGCCGCAGGTGGAACCGCAGTTGTCGTCGGTCAGGTTGACCAGACCTGCCGGGTCAGCGATCTCCACGAGAGAGACATCCAAGTCGAAGCCGTCTGGCGTCCCCGGAATTTGCGGTCGTACTTCGGTACGGCTGGGCATTACGGTGCTGCGCGTCATGCTGCACTCCTCTTTCATCGTTGGTTGTTGCTGAGCTGGGCTGGAATGCCCACCAGGAGCCGCCAGAGGAGCTATGCCGGACGGCTGGCCCTCGGACCATCTCCTGGCCGCCCGGCACAAGGGGGGCGCGGTCCGCACAGAAAGCTCTGGCCGGACCGCCCGCTCACGCCGGGAAGTCGTGTACGAGGGGCTGATCGAGCGGAGGCCGATCAATGCCCCATGAGGTAGGTGAGGGCCTGTGCCTTGAGACGATCAAGGCACAGCTCACATGCGTAGAAGGGGGCGTGCTGCCCGTCCCACTGAACCGGGCCGAGCCAGATCACCCGCACTCCGGTCCGTTCGCAGCCGAGCCAGCAGTCACCGGTGATCCACGATGAATTCATCGAGGAACGGACCCTCCCCCAGCTGGCCGAGACGGCCGATCCGGCAGCCTGGTATCTGGCGGTGCCGGCCCAGAGCTGAAACGGCGGGCGGGCAGGGCCCAGAAGAAGCGAGGGCATCGCATCCGGGCTCTCACTCGTCGCCCTCGGTATGAAGTTCGGCCCAGACCTCTTTGCCCCGCAGACGTCCGCCTGCACTCTGAAGGTCACAGCCCCAGCGGTCGGCCACAGCCTCGACGAGGAACAGCCCGCGACCCGATTCGTCCTCCTCGCCCGCGTGGCTCAGCTCCGGCAGACGCGACGGTTCCTCGTCCACGATCCCGACGCGTACCCGTGTCACAGTTGGCCGCCCGACAACGAGACGGACTTCGGGGCAAGGGGTATGCCTGGCGGCATTCGCGATCAACTCAGTGACGATCAGCTCGGCGCGGTCAGCGAGGACATCGAGGTGCCACATCCCGAGAACCCCCCGGACGAGCCTGCGTCCGGTCTCGGCCGTGGACGGCACGCACGGGAAGACCTCGCTGTACGTGGGGTGGCTGGCGAGGACCGTCTCAACTGCTTTCTTCAGAATCGGCATGGGATGGAGCCTTCGTGTCGTCTCGGCGCTCGCTCCACCCCTTGTGGCTTTTCAGGGGCGGACCGAGCCGTCAACAGCCGCTCGCGGGGAGTGGCCGACACTCAGATAACTCCGTTGCCTGGAGGGCTGGTTAGGGCGTTCAAGTGCTCGACCGACGGGCCCACCTAGGACGTTTTGACCTGCTCTTTACCTGGTGGGTGGGGAGCGCGCGGGCTACCGTGCCCGCATGGACGCGATCCGCAACACCGTCCTTGAGGCGTGGATGACCGAGCACGGATACAGCTCAAACAGCCTGGCCGACGCCGTGAACAGGGCTGTTGAACAGCTGACGGGACACGTAGGCGGGCTCGACGGGTCATCGGTCCGGGCGTGGAAAGCGGGCCGAGTCACCTGGCCAAAGTCAGCAACACGTAACGCACTTGAGGTCGTCACCGGATTACCCGCCGTCGCCTTAGCTTGTGATTTGAGTTTTTCATCACGCTTTGTGTTTGGTGCTGGTCGGGGGCTTGGTGCGGTAGGCGGGGCGGGTGGCCTTGGGTTTGTTCTTCGACCCTTGAGTTCGCCCGCGGCCGGGCCGGATGAGTTTCGGCGGCTGGGTGAGCGCGGGCAGTTTCGCGCGGAGACGACGAAACCCGAGCCGGACGCGGTAGGGGCTGAGGATGGCGCCCGGCGCGGGGCGGGGGTGCCAGGGCCGGCGCAGGTCGTCGACCAGATGGCGGGCCAGCCGGAGTTGCGCATATGAGGCGATGACCAGGGCGATCCACCGGTCGACAGCCTCGGCCGAGCCCAAGTGCGCGGCTCCCAGGCCCAGATGGGCCTTCGCGAAGCGGTGGAAGTGCTCTTGATCGAAGCGGCGGAAGTACGCCTTGGCGAGCAGGGCGGGATCGGTCAGGACTGGGCCGGCGTGCCACAACCACAGGTCAGCGTGGCGGCCTTTGCCGTGCGGCAGCCGTTCGACGATGACTTGGACCAGGGTGCCGCGAACGATCGGAAGGTCCTTGTCCAGGGGGAAGTCGCTCCACCAGCCCTGACGGGACAGTGCCTGGTGCATGCCTCGCCAGGAGCGAACCCGCACACGGCCATACCGTTCGGAGTCGAAAGCCTGCTCGGTGTCCGGGTCCTGGTGGGTGGTGGGATCCGCCAGGGAGAACTGCGCGCCATGCCGGCGGGGCCGACCGCGGTCTCCCGGCTCACGGACGGCCGGCTCCGCGTGGAAGATCCGGTTGGAGCGCAATCGGACCAGGACCTGAACGGGCAGGCCGTCGAGTTCGGCCGCCAGGTCGGTGCCCTGGTTCCCGGCGTCGAACACCACCAGCGGCAGCGGGTCGCCCGGGGACCAGCGCCCAGTGGCCCGCAGGTCCGTCAGCAGGGCGCGGACCTGGGCCAAGGCGACCTCGGTATGGTGCTCGGTGGGCCGCAGCCGACGGGCCTCGATCGGATCCACCCAGGACGAGGCGCCCCAGCCGATGCCAGCCAGGACGCTGAAGTTCCAGCCGGGCAAGAACACGTCGGGGCCTTTGCCGCGGACCATGACCATGGTCCGCTGATCAGCGAAACGGGCGTCGGGCCTGGCCAGCGGGGTGGTGTCGATAGCGAACATCAACGGCTCGCCCTCCCGCGCCGCGGCCGTGCGCGCGACCAGGGCACGCCGCAGGCGATCGGCGGCGACACTGCCGTGGTGCAGTGCGTCGTAGACCGAACTGTGCTGTCGGTTGAACTCCGGCTCCAGGGAGAGTTCCACCGGCGAGCGGACCGGCCCTGACGTGCACAGCATCGCGTCGGCAAGCTCGAACAGGGCGTCTCCACGCCTGGACAGGCAGGTCCGCAACTCCGCACGGAAGGCAGACAACTCGGGCAGACCCTCGACAGAGACGGGCACAGCAGGAAGACTCTCCATCACGGCCTTTGCTTGATCAGCTGTCAACTCTTGGCGAGAAGACACCATCACGCAAAGGCCGTACTGCTGTCCGCGGAACAGCGAAACCCACAACCGGGCACAGCACCAGCCACAGGTCGAACCTCAAATCACAAGCTTAGGGTTCGTGCCACGGGGCCGGCCTTCGCCCACCCCAGCGCCATCGCAGCAGGAGGAGCCCGACATGAAGCGCCGTACCCTCGTCGGCGGCATCGCGGCGGCGGCTGCCACAGCAGCAGCCCCAGGGGCCGCGGCACCGCGCCGAATCGGCATGAGTGACGTCAACCGGCTGAACAAGCGCTTCGCCGAGATCATCGCCAGCGACCACCGCCACGGTGGGCAACCTGGCATCGAGGAGCGGGCCGCCGCGCTCGCCGACGAAGCTCTCAATCTCCAGAACGCGGGCAGCGCCACGCAGCGGGTACGCAGCAGCCTCTACGCCTCCGGAGCCGCATTCCGCTCGTCTGCGATGTGGGCCGCCATCGACGGCCGGCGCTACGACATCGCGAAGGCGCACATGCGCGAGGCCCAGGCCCTCGCGGAGATGTCGGGGGACCAGGCGATCAAGTTCCGCATCTGGAGTCACGCGGGCACGATGTACCGCCACATGGGTCGCCCCGCCGACGCATGCGCTGCCAACGATGTCGCCCGCAACCTGCACCTCACCCGCCGTGACCCGCTGTTCGCGTCCCTCGGCCTGGCCCGCCAAGGCGCCATCCACGGCACGGCCCAGAACCGGACCGATGCACGTCGCGCGTTCGAGCAGGCGCAGGAAGCCATGCTGCGCGCCGATCCCGCCGACCACCGGCCGGTCTGGTTGCTCGCCTTCTACGACCAGGCCGAACTGGACTCCTTGGCCCTCTCCGCCTACCTGGCGCTCGGCGACTACCCGACCGCCGAATACCACGCCCACCGCTGCCTCGCCTCGCTCCGGCCCCACATGGCCAGGTCCCGAGCCATCACCACGACCCGTCTCGCCCACGCCCTACTCGCCCAAGGCGCCGCCGAGGCCGCAACAGCCACCGCGATAAGGGTCCCCGCAGACGCCGCCACCCGCCACGCCCGCGTGTCTCGCATGCTCCAAGAGTTCGGGGCCGCGCTCCGCGCCACCGCCCCGCGCAGCACCACCGTCCAGACCTGGACCGAGCACACCACCACCTGGAGGACGGCCGCATGACCACGGCACCCGCCACCGAGCTGCGCACCTTCACCAACCTGGACACCGCTCGAGGTGACCTCCTCGACGTGTACGCCGAGGTACGCGCCCCGCTGCTCCACCTGCCGAACTACGCGGTGACCGCGTTCGGCGAACGCATCGACCGGCACTCCACCGAACCAGGCTTCACGGCCGTCCTCGCGTACGCGGCCGGCCGACCGGTCGGCTACGCGTACAGCAACACCATCGAGCACGGCGACCGCTACTGGCAGCGCACCAGCCCGACGCCGGCGGAGAAGTACACCGAGCGTCCGGCAGTGGCCCTGAAGGAGATCGGCGTCGGGCCAGCCTGGCGGAAGACCGGCACCGCCCGCCGCATCCACGACGCCCTCCTCGCCACACGCGACGAGCCGCACGTCACGCTCATGGTCAACCGGGCCGCCGGCGACGGAAAGGTCCACGCGCTCTACAAGTCGTGGGGGTATGAGGACCTCGGACAGAGCCAGCCGTCACCGGCCTCGCCGATCCTCACCGTGATGATCCGCGCCATCCACTGACCGGCGCCAATGACCCCGCCGTCTTCGAACGACGCGACTGCTCTGCCGTATCTAAAGCACTGGTCAGCGCCGGCCGCCTGCATGGCGTCGCGACTCAACGAAAGCTGAGCCACGCCCCGTTCCACGTGACCTCGGGGCCCGCAGTCCTGACTGGTGGTCCAGTGCGCGGATGATCAGGCAGGGGGGCGAACCATGGAAACGTTCGACGTGGGCAGGCTGACGGACTTCGACTTCGAGGCCGTTTGTAAGGACGGGCCTTGACCTCGATCCGTACAGGCTTTCCCTGCGGGTCCGTTCCCTCAAGGTCATAGCCGACGTTGTCCACTGACATCGCGCGGCTCCCAACCGAGCTGGTTGAGGTGCTATTTCGCCGCGATTTCTGCCGCCCTCCATCGCTTCAGTACGGACGCCAGGGAGCCGTCGGAGCGAGGAACCGCCTTCGTCACACGGATTCCTTCGGCCGTGGCCGGGGCATCGGGCGCCTCCTCCTGCGGGGCGGAATCATGCACGAGCCTGCTTTCCGTCTCGGTGAGCTTCCGGCCGTGTGTGCGGGCGAGTTCCTTGAGATGCTCACCGAGCCGAGAACGCAGGGCATCGGACAGCTCGGCGGGACTCATCTCGGCCAGGGCAGCGGCGAGGTCGATGCTACGAAGGCCCGGTACCGCCTTCAGCCCCCGGGCGGCGGCCTGATTGCGCGGCTCGTACAGCGCCGAAGGGGCGCCACCAGGAAAGATGAGGGCCACGTCCTGCGGCTCCAGCGGAAGTGGCGAGTACGCGAACAACGGCCGCCGTGCGGCCATCTCCTCTCTCAGCGACGTCACGAGCAGCTTGCCGGCGGATACGGTCGCCGAAACCACCACGCTGCGCAGGTCCTCGCCGTCGATGCCCAACTGCGACAGCCGCTCGAACACCGGGTCGCCTCCGTGGCGTCCGGCCGGCACGTGACCGTGAACGCCACGCCGTCGGCGGGCGCGTCGGCATGCACCTCGGCGGGTATCCGGATCAGCGGCACCGCGTTCTCAACGGGCTCAGCGAGCAATCCCGCGGCAGCCACCCTGTCGAACGCGAAACGTACGCTTGCCGAACGCACTTCGATCCGGGAGGCAATCGCCGCGAGCGACGTGAAGCCGATGCCCTGTACCCGTTCGAGTCACCGCCGCGCGACTTGGTGGAGTCGGCGCTGCGGCACAGCGCCTCCACGTCCGCCGCGTCCAGAGACCGGCCGTCATCGCTCCAGCGGAACCGGCCCTCCCCAGGCCCTCGACGACCACGGCCGTGGAGCCGGCGTCGTCGGAGTTCTGGAGTGGTTCGTACGGCACCCGGTCGCGGTGGGTGTCGGCGAGCAGCGCCTCCATGCGCGCGATCTCGCGGAAGAGACCCGGCGCCTGCGCATGCTCGCGAACGAGAGTGTCCTGCAAGCTGACAACGGCCGCCATCAGGCCGGTTACAGGTCCTCCGCGTCCAACACGCGCACCACGACATGGGTCGGCACGCCGGACAGGTCGTCCAGGTCGAACGAGCACTGGGCGATCCAGCGCGGCTGCCGCGAGGGCAAAGTGGCACCCTCCCCCACCGGGATCCTCCCGTACAGCGACACCTCATGCTTGTCGAGCAGGAAGTCGGTGTCGTCCAGCACCTCGACCGCGATGCCGGGCATAGGGACCTCGAAGGGGCACTCGGCCTCGACGTCGTACTCGTCGTCGAGTTCGTCGCCCCGCCACGGCTCCATGGCGATGAAGTCGGCCAGCAGTTCCCTGGCCGAGCCGAATGCGGCGAACCCACCGAGGCGTACCTGCAAAGAGGCATCGCGCTTCTTGCCGACGATCGTGGCGTCACACGTGGTGGGCTTCAGCCGCACTGCCTCGTGAACCGTCTCGTCAATCAGCTCGACGGGGAGCGGCTTCGTCTTCGACGAGGGCCAGCTCAGGCCCAGGCCGGTTTCCTCCAGGTCGAACGAGGTCACATGGAGCGCTATCTCCTCGGGCTTGACCGGCTTGGAGCACTCCCAGCTCTGGCTGGACTCGGAGAACCGCACCGGCCTCTTGCCGGCCCTCTTGACCGTCTCCAGCAGGGCATGCGTGTAGCTGACCAGCTCAGGCCGGTCCACCGGGCTCAGTCCCAGCAGAAGGGTGGGTGGGTAGTCGTCGTCCCCCGTGAAACGGTCGGACCAGTTCTCACGCAGGAACCGCGCCGTGCCCGATACGGCGATCTCCTGGTAGTGGGTGTCGTCGAAGCTGTCCGTGACAAGCCGCGCCCGCACGTTCTCGACTTGCCATCCGACACGTGACAAGGCCAACTCATCGACGACCAATACAAGTTCCTCGACCTTCTTGCCCATCGACGACTCACCCCTCCCCTATGCGTCTTCACGGGTCATCCCAGGTATGCGGGTGACGTGCAGACAATAACCCCTCCTCTCACACAGCAGGCCCTCCTGTTCGAAAAGTGCTGGGCACTCCTCGTGCGCCGCCACGGGCTGGCGGTGGCGGACCCGGACCCGGTCCCCGACCCGTTCGCCACTCCGCCTGCCGACTGCTGCGGAGTGGCCCGCCGCGCCATCGTCTCGTACAAGTTGTACGGCGAACTGGCCCTCGCCGTCGCGGAACTGACCGACTGGCACCGCAGACTAGCCATCCTGAAAGAGCGGATGCGCGCGCCCGGCGGTGTCGGGCTCTGCCGCGGGTAAGAACACCCCCACGCGTGAGCGGACGGCTTGAGATGAGCCGTCACGCACTGGTTCTTACCCCCATACCGGGAGGCCCTGATCAGGCGGAATAGCGGCAGCGGCACGCGGAACAGCCAGACATCACCCCGCCAGAATTCGACCCCACTCTTAAAGCAAGTGTCGAGGTTCGAATCCTGCCGGGGGCACAGAGCTTTACCAGCATGAATGACAGAAAGGCCCGGTCAGGGCACATGTCCGACCTGGCCCTCCCGCGAACCGCTGACGCGGGACGATCATCACCGCCGCCCTGGCCGGCCCCCACGCCGTTGGTGTCGTCGAGGGCGCGGCGACGTCCCCGCCGGTACGGGCCGGTGGGGGCGGCTGGGCGGGCGTCAGGTGTACTGCGACCGTGTGTCGACGGCGCGACCTGGGGTCGACGGAGTGCCGTAGCCGGTGGCGGCCTGCCGCAGCGCGGTGTGGGCCTCGCGGCTGCGCTCCCGTGCGGCGTCGAGCCGGGCCTCGACCTCCGGTGCGTAGCGGCCGTCCTGCGGGAGGCCGGGGTCGATGTCGCTCAGGTCCAGCGCGCTCCAGGCCGCTCTTCCGGCTGCCCGGAGCAAGGTCTCGTCGGTGACGGTGAGGGCGAGCCGGTCACGGGCCTCGGTGACGTCGCTGCGGGCCTGGTAGAAGTCGGCCCGTACGACGGGGTCGGGCTCGCCTGCCCGGAGGGCGTCGACCCGGAGCCAGTAGAGCTGGCGGTAGCGGAGCGCCGCGCTCAGGAGCTGGCCGGTGAGGTCGGCAACCCGCTCCCGGTGTTGCTCGCGCTGCCGGCGCCGGTCGGTCACCTGCTGGGTGACGGTGACGAGTAGTCCGCCGGCGAGCGTGCCTATGACGGCTATGACGCTGTCCCACATCAGGTGTTCGGCTCCTCGTAGTAGGCGGCCCGCGCGTCCATGATCCCCTCGCAGTGGTAACGGGGGCGGTCGGGCCGGCGTGCTCGGGGCGCTCGTCGTCGGGCCCGGTGGACCAGTGGCCCCGTCGTAGACGGAGTCCCGGAGTCCATGGTGGTCCCTTCTGGTGGCTGTCCCGTACTACCCGCCCAGGTCAACACGCCATGGACCTGGACTAAACCGGTCAACCTGACAGACGCTTGCGTGAGCGATGTACGAGCGGACGGGGCGGCACGAACCGATCACGCAAGGACCACGGCTCGTACCGCCCCACGTTGGACAGGCAGAACACCACCGCTCGACACGACTGAGCACCCCCGGAAGCAAGAATTCGATCCCACTCCTCAGGCTATAGCGGGTGTCTCAGGCGTCGCCCCCGTGAGTTTCACGCCTCCGCATCCGCGGTTCCGCGGCGAAGGCGGCTGCCGTTCCCGTCGGAAGGGCGGCGGGGGTCAGAGGGAGTGGAGCAGGGCCAGTGTTCGCCTGAGCTCGTCGCGAAGCGCTCGGCCGGCGGCCTCGGCGTCTCCCTGTACGACGGCGTCGACCAGGGCGGTGTGTCCCTCGTCGCCGTAGTTCGGGTGGTCGGAGCGCAGGTTGAGCAGTTCGACCAGGTCGAGGAGCCGTTGTTCCAGCACGGGTACGAACTCGGTGAACAAGCCGGTGAGCACCGGGTTGTGCGCTGCGGCGACCAGCGCCTGGTGCAGGGCGATGTCGGCCTCGACGTATTCGGCGTCGCCCGCTTTCGCGGCGTCCCGGCGGCCGGCCAGGGCCTCGTGCAGGGCGGTGACGTCGTCGTCGGTGCGGCGTTGCGCGGCCAACTGTGCGGCTTCGACCTCCACGAGCATGCGGACCTCGTAGACATCGGTGATGGCCGCCTGGCGGAGTTGGGTGGACCAGCCCTCCTTGGGCTCGGTCGCGGTGACGAAGACCCCGGCTCCTTGGCGCGCCTGAACCAGGCCGGCGCCGGCCAGTGCCCGCAGAGCCTCGCGAACGGTCGAGCGCCCCACACCGAGGGACTTGGCCAGAGTCGTCTCGCCGGGGAGCTTCGTCCCGACGGCCCATTCGCCCCCGGTGATCTGTTCGCGCAGGTGCTCAGTGGCCTGCTCGACCAGAGGGGACGGCCGCAACGCGCCTAGTGACATTCGAGGTTCACCTTCCACACCTCAGGTTGTCTGAGGAGCTGAGTTGTCGTTACTGTACCCCCCATGCTGTTGCACGAGCTTCTTCTCCTCGGCTGCCGCTGCGGGGCCTGACACGACCGGCACCCCGCAGCGGGGTACCGGGCTGCGCCGGTCATCGTATGGCCGAGTGAAAGAAGTTCCGCATGATGGCTTCCTCCCTCCCGAGCACGGCGTTTCCCACCCTGCGCACTCCCTCCGGTGACATTCCGGCGGGCGCGCCCCGGTGAAACCCCCAGCGCCCGAGCGCGATGCCCCATCACCGCTACCAGCCGGCGGACCAGCGGGTCGCGCTGCCCCTGACGGACAGGGCCTGGCCGTCGCGCCGGCTCGAGCGGGCGCCGCTCTGGGTACCGGTCGACCTGCGCGACGGGAACCAGGCGCTGGCCGAGCCGATGGACACCGAACGCAAGCGGCGGATGTTCGACCTCCTGGTCGCCATGGGCTTCAAGGAGATCGAGGTGGGGTACCCCTCCGCCAGTCGGACCGACTTCGACTTCGTACGCCACCTGGCACACAGCGGTGCCGTACCCGACGACGTGACCATCTCCGTGTTCACCGCCGCCCGCCAGGACCTGATCGACCGGACCGTCGCCTCCGTCGAAGGGCTCCCCCGCACCCTCGTGCACCTGTACACCGCGACCGCCCCCGCGTGGCGGGACGTGGTCCTGGGCCGCTCCCGTGCCGAGGTCCACGCGCTGATCCGGGATGCCGCCGCCCACCTCGTGCGTCGCGCCGAGGAACGGCCGGGTGCCGACATCCGGTTCGAGTTCTCCCCGGAGGTCTTCAACCTCACCGAGCCGGACTTCGTCCTGGACGTGTGCAACAGCCTGAGCGAGCTGTGGGAGGCGAGCCCGGACCGGCCGGTGGTGCACAACCTGCCCGCGACGGTGGAGATCGCCACTCCCAACGTCTACGCGGACCAGATCGAGTACATGGACCGGCACCTGGCCCGCCGCGCGTCCGTGATTCTGTCGGTCCACCCGCACAACGACCGTGGCACCGGCGTCGCCTGTGCCGAACTCGCCGTTCTGGCCGGGGCGCAGCGCGTCGAGGGGTGCCTGTTCGGCAACGGCGAGCGCACCGGAAACGTCGACCTGGTCACCCTGGCGCTGAACCTGTACGCGCAGGGCGTGGACCCGATGGTCGACTTCTCCGACATCGACGCGGTACGCGAGGTGGTGGAGCACTGCAACCGGCTGCCGGTCCACCCCCGCCACCCTTACGGGGGCGACCTCGTGCACACGGCCTTCTCCGGCACCCACCAGGACGCCATCGCCAAGGGCATGGCCCACCACGCCGAGCAGGCCGCCGAGAAGGGCCTGCCCGTCGGGGAGGCCCCGTGGGCCGTGCCGTATCTGCCCATCGACCCGGCCGACATCGGGCGCACGTACGAGGAAGTCATTCGCATCAACTCCCAGTCCGGCAAGGGAGGCATCTCCCACCTGCTGCGCACCCACCACGGCCTGGACCTGCCCCGGGCGATGCGGCCCGACTTCTCCCGCGCGGTCCAGCAGGTCACCGACGCCACCGGTCAGGAGCTGTCCCCCAAGGAGCTCTGGGAGCTGTTCCGCACCACATACATCACCCCGGCGCTGGACGGCCCGGTCACACTGGCCTCCTGGAGCGCCACGGAACCCTCTCCCGGCGAGCACCGGTTCAGCTGCGCGCTGCACATCGGCGGCCAGGAGCATTCCTGCCAGGGCACCGGCAACGGGCCGCTGTCCGCCCTCGCCGACGCGCTGCGCGGAGTCGGTATCACCGTCGACATCCTCGGCTACACCGAGCACTCCACCAGCACAGGGCCGGGCAGCCCGGCCGTCGCCTACGCCGAGTGCCGCGTGGACGACGTCCCCTGCTGGGGAGCGGGCTGGGACACCTCGGTCCTGACCGCATCGGTCCACGCCGTCATGTCGGCCGTCAACCGCTCCGGACAGGCCGCCTCGTGAGCGCGACCCCGGTACTCCGTGTGAAGGACGTGGACGTCGTCCGCGACGGCAATCCGATCCTGAGTGAGGTGTCGCTGACCGTACGAGCCGGCGAGCACTGGGCGCTGCTCGGCGCCAACGGGGCGGGCAAGAGCACCCTCCTCAGCCTCCTCGGGGCGCTCGCGCACCCCACCCACGGCATCGTGGAGGTGCTCGGCCACCGTCTGGGACGGGTCGACATGCGGCAACTGCGCTCGTACGTAGGCCATGTGAACCCCCGGCACGATCTGCGCTCGCCCCTCAAGGTCGAGGACGTCGTACTGACCGGACTGACCAATACCGTCGAGCGCGTTCCCCGCCGGCACCCGACGCCCGAACAGGCCGCCGATGCCGACCGCCTCATCGGCCTGCTCGGCCTCGACGATCGCCGCAGCGCACGCTGGCCGACCCTGTCCCAAGGGGAGCGAGGCCGCGCGTTGATCGCTCGGGCGCTCATGCCCAGTCCGCGACTGCTGCTGCTCGACGAGCCCGCGACCGGCCTGGACGTCGCCGGCCGCGAGCAGCTCATCGAGCGGATCGACATGCTTCAGCACACCTACCCGGATCTCGCGTCGGTCCTGGTCACCCATCATCTGGAGGAGCTGCCATCCGGGACCACCCATGTGATGCTGCTGCGTGACGGGCGTTGCCTGGCGTCGGGTCCGGTCGACGAGGTCCTGACCGGCGACCAGGTCAGTACGTGCTTCGCTCACCCCATCCGCCTCACCCGCACCGAGGGGCGTTGGAGCGTGAGGGCCAGCCGTCCGGTCGGACGACGGGTCGGCTGAGGTGGAGGCGCACCGGTCTCCGGCTGCGTCCGGCGTGGACGTCTACGAGATCTCGTAGCCGCTATTACGTAGCCGTTGCCTCGGAGCCGTAACCTCGGAGCCGTTATCTCGTAGCGGTTCCAACCGGGTCCTGGCGCCTGTCGGCCGCAAGCCGACCTTGCAGTCGGGGAGTTGGCCTTGCGGGGCCGGAGTTCGCCTTGCGGGGCGGTAGGTGGCCGGGCTTCGGCCGCCTGCTCCGGCGAGAAGCCGGTGTCGCGGAGCCGTACGGGGCCCTGCCCCTCCCCCCTCTCGTACGGGCATATGCGGCAAGAGCATGGGCGTGCGGCAGGTTGCCGACTAGAGTCGCTCCATCACTGCTGGTTAGGGGGCCGGGGGCTGGGTGTGCGTACGCCGAGCCGCTGGTGGGGAGGGCCTGTAGAGCATGAGCCGTCGCTCCGATGGGTTGGTCGGTGTCTGGGCTGAAGTGCAGCGCCAACAGCAACGTCAACAACAGGCGCAAGCCGAGTACCAGCGGGATCTGGACAGGCGGCAACGCGCCCATCAGCGGGAGGTCGCCTCCAGCTATCGCGAGCAGCGGCGGGCGCGCCGGGAGATGCGCGAGGCGGAGGCGCGTCGGCGTACGGAGGAACTCGACGCGCAGGTCGAGTCGTTGCGGCGGCTGCTGGCGGAAGGGTGCCGTGCCCCGGCGTTCAGGGCGGGCGCCCTGGTCAGGGCGGAGCAGGTCGCGCCCTTCGTGCCGGGGCAGCTCGCGCAGCCCATCCGTATGCCGGAGCAGCATCAGTACCAGCCGCAGGGCGGTTGGACCGCCACCCGGCGAGCCCAGACGCAGGCGGAGGCGCGGGCCTCGTTCGAGCGTGACCGGCAGGCCGCCCAAGCCGCGGAGGCGCAACGTCTGCACCGGCTGGCCGTCTACCGGCAGCAGTACGAGCAGTGGGCCGAGGAGCAGTTGGGGGAGATCCGGCGGCACAACACCGCCATCGCGGAGATGACGACGGGGCTGCGCAACGGGGACCCCGAGGCCGCCGTGGAGTTC
This sequence comes from Streptomyces sp. NPDC007346, assembly GCF_040703535.1. Taxonomy (NCBI): domain Bacteria; kingdom Bacillati; phylum Actinomycetota; class Actinomycetes; order Kitasatosporales; family Streptomycetaceae; genus Streptomyces; species Streptomyces sp. NPDC007346. The sequence goes on along the minus strand of NZ_JBEYKR010000007.1, from coordinate 59,507 downwards.
TTCTCCGCCGCCCTCTACTCCTCGACCGGATGGCTGGAGAGCCTGCCCCGCCAGGTGTCGGCGGCGTACGACGCCGGGGCACGGCAGTTGGTGCTGAACTGGGAGCTGCCCCGGTACGACGTCGTCCCGGAGGCGAAGTCGGCGCGCTACATGATCAACGCGGATCAGGTGAAGGACTCGCCCCGGCCGGTCACGCAGCGCCGCACCCTGTACCGGGACGTCCTCGCGCAGTGTCTCCTGCTCGTGCTGCGCGATCTCTTCGCCGCCGACGAGTTCGGTGCGCTGGAATCGGTCGCGCTGAACGGATTCGTGGACGATCACGACCCGACGACCGGCCGCCGGGGGCCCATCTTCCTCGGTACGGTCATGGCTCAGCGCTCGACCTTCGCCGCGCTGCACCTGGAACAGGTCAACGCCGTCACCTGCCTGGTGGAGGGGCTTCGGGGGCAGCTGTCGACGCGTCCCGACCAGTACGCGGCCGTGCGGCCCGGCCGGGTTCCCGAGGACGTCGGGAACGGGGTCGTCACCCACGGGGACGACGAAGAGCCGGATCTGTACGAGATGGACCCCATCGCCTTCGAAGAGCTGATCGCCGGCCTCTTCCGGGCCATGGGCATGCAGGCCGTGACCACCCAGCGCTCGAACGACGGCGGAGTGGACGTCGACGCGCTGGACCCGACACCGATCCGCGGCGGCAAGATCGTCGTTCAGGTCAAGCGTTACCGCAACACCGTGCCGCCCACAGCCGTCCGTGATCTGTACGGCACCGTCCAGGGCACCGGGGCCAACAAGGGCGTGCTCGTCACGACGTCCCGCTTCGGGCCCGGCGCCCACACCTTCGCCAACGGCAAGCCCCTGGAACTGGTCGCCGGCTCCGAACTGGTCGACCTGCTCCACCGCCACGGGCTGCGCGGCCGGCTGGGCACCGGGGGCGGGGCGGGGGCCAGCACCGGGGGCGGGGCCGGCGACGAGGGCGGAGCCGGTGGCCGTGGCCGGCCTGGCGACCGTGCTGGTACTGGCACCCGTAGCGGGCCTGGCGGCGGGGGCGAAGCCGGCGACGGTCGCGGGACCGGCCAAGGTGGCGGGACCGGCGGCGGTGCCGGAACCGGCGAAGGTCGCGGGGAGGGCTCCGTGCCCGACCGGCGAGCGACGCCGGACCGTGTGAGCGGCGCCGATGACGACGACCACAACGTGTTGGGCATGTACTGGTCGGGCAACGTCGCCCTGGACGTCTGCGCGCTCGTCTGCCACGGCAACCAGGTCCTGGACGACGACCACTTCGTCTTCTACAACAACCCCCGTACACCCGACGGTACGGTCCGCGCGCTCGTTCCCGTGGCGCCGGACAAGGCCGCCGTCCAGGTCTCCTTCGACGCACTGCCCGAGCGTGCGGACCGCCTCGTCCTCATCGCCGCGGTCGATCCCGTCGCCAACCCCGATGCCGATCTCCGCGAGTTCTCCGACGCCGGCATCCGGCTGCTCGACGCCGAGGGGACAGCGCTCGGCCGGCTGCGCGTCTCCGACGGCCGCGACGACGAGACCGCCCTCGTCCTGGGGTCCTTCCGCCGGCGCGCGAACGGCGACTGGGAGTTCGTCCCCGGTGGCCGCGGCTACCGGGGCGGGCTGGAGGAGCTGGTCCAGGATTACGGCATCGAGGTGGAGTAGGCGCCCGCCCTACTTCACACAGACCTCGTCCTTCCTGGGCAGCTTGCCCGTCGCCAGGTACCGGTTGACCTTGTCGTCCACGCACGCGTTGCCGTACTCCCCGTACAGCGCGTGGCGGTTGGCGCCCTTGAGGGTGAGGAGCTTGGAGCTGGGCAGCTGGTCATGCAGGGCGACGCTGCCCCGGTAGGTGGTGCGGGGGTCACCCGTGGCGGCGACTATCAGGGCCGGGGCGTCGTGGCGTATGCGGGTGGGGTTCTCGCGCGGGGAGTCCCAGAACGCGCAGGGGCCGATGTTCTCCGTGAGCGGGCCGAACAGGGGGTGCGCCGCACGGGAGCGTTCGATGTCGCGCCAGTAGAGCTCGGGGTTCCGTGGGGCCGGTACGTCACCGCAGATGATCGCCGTCTGGGCGCTGCCGAAGGCCGAGTCCGCGCCGCTCGTCGCGAAGCGCAGCATCTCGGCGAACTCCGGCGACGGGATCGCCTGTTGGCCCTTCGCCGCCTTGGACAGCACGGAGACCTGCTCGGCCAGGAAGGCCCGGGACGGGTCGGTGTCGTCGGCCACGCCCATGAAGAGGAACGTCGGTATCTGCGTGTCGTCGAGCCGGAACACGTCCGGCGCGGTGCCGATCGTCAGGGGGCCGCGCGCCGCCCTCGCCATCACGCGGTCGACGGTGGCGAGCACAGCGGTACGGGTGCGGCCCAGGCCGTAGGTCGTGTGACGGCCGGCCGCCCAGGCGGCCCAGGCGGAGAGGGCCTGCTCGTTCTCCCGTTCCGTGTTCTTCAGCAGGCGGGGGCCGTACGCGCGCGGGTCGATCCCTCCGTCCAGGACCATCCGGTCGTAGCGCCCGGGGAACATCTGGGTGTAGACCGTGCCCAGGTAGGTGCCGTACGAATAGCCCAGGTAGGAGATCTTGCGCTCGCCGAGCGCGCCCCGGATCACGTCCATGTCGCGGGCGGTGTTGCGTGTGGTGACGTGCGGGAGGACGGACGCGTTGGTGGCGCGGCACTTGTCGGCCAGGCTCTTGCTCAGGGCCACCTGGCGGTCGAAGCCCGCCCGGCCCGCACCGGCCGAGAACCAGGTGAAGCTGACGGGCCAGTCGCAGTCCAGCGGGGTGCTGCGGCCGATGAAGCGGGGGTCGAAGCCGACGATGTCGTAGCGGGCGCCCACCTGCTTCATCGCCTTGCGGACGGTCGGCGGGGAGTCCACGGCCGGGCCGCCGGGGCCGCCGTTGTTGAGGAGGATCGCCCCGATGCGGTGGCGGGTGTCGGTGGCCTTGAGCCGCGATATCGCCACGGTGATCGTGCGGCCCCTGGGGGCCGCGTAGTCCAGCGGCACCGTGACGTCCGCGCACTGCACCCCGGCCTTGTCCAGGTCCCGGCCGGCCGTGTCGTCCGGGGCCTGCATACAACTGCCCCAGGCCAGGCGTTGGTTGTAGTAGCGGTCGAGTCGCCCGTCGGCCTGGGGCCCGGCCTTCGCCGTCGCGGCGGTACGGGCCGCCGCGGAGGGCGTGGCCGCCAGGGCCGGTGACGCGGTGAGGCCTACGGCGAGCGCGAGGCCTGCGGCCGCGGCGCTGCGGGCCGCCGGGCTGTGGGTGATCCTGATCTTCTCTGCGTTTCTCACACCAACAGACGCTAGAAGCTCGGGCGTTCGCACTCACTAGGGCTGGCCCCCCTCTTCACAGGGGGGTCAGCTCCTCCTCGGTCCGTCGCCCCGTGACCGGTCGCCGGTCACGCTCACGGGCACGGGCACCGTCACCGTCACCGTCACCGTCACCGTCACCGTCACCGTCACCGTCACCGTCACCGTCACCGTCACCGAGCGAGGGTCTCCCCGATCACCCACCGCGCGTTCCGCGCCATCACCGGATTCGACTCCCGGTAGGCGGCGAGCTCCATCACCGCGATGGACAGGGCCCAGCCGCGGCCCCGCTCCCAGCTCGCCTCGTCGGCCCCGACCGCCGTACGGAACACCTCCCTGGCCCCAGCGGGCAGCAGGTACCAGGCGGCTATCAGGTCGACAGCGGGGTCGGCCAGGCCCATGCAGGCGAAGTCGATCACCCCGGTGAGGCGGCCGTCCGCGACCAGGACGTTGCCCGGCTGGAGGTCCCCGTGCACCCACACGGGCGCGCCCGTGTACGCCGGGGCGGTCAGCGCCCTGTCCCAGACGGCGCCGGCCGCCTCCGCGTCGAGCACGCCGCCCAGTGCGGCGATCACCTTGCGCGTCTCCACGTCCCGGGAGGCCAGGGGCTCGCTGCGGTAGGCGGGCGGGCCGTCCGTGGGGGCGATCCGGCGCAGCGCGAGGACGAACTCCGCCAGGTCGGCGGCGAAGGCATCCGGCGCCCAACTCCCTTCTCCAGGTAGCGGGTTCGCGCCTTCCAGCCACGTGCACACCGACCAGGCCCAGGGGAAGCCCTCGGCCGGAGCGCCCTGGGCCAGCGGCGCCGGAACGGGCACGGGGAGTTGCGGTGCCAGCCGGGGCAGCCAGTGGGCCTCCGTCGCCACGTCCGCCGCGCTGCCCTCCGTACGCGGCAGCCGTATCACCTTGTCGTCCCCCAGGCGGTAGACGGCGTTCGCCGTCCCGCTCGCGTCAACCACCTTCACCGGCAGGTCCGCCCAGTGCGGGAACTGCGAGGCGATGAGCGTGCGCACGAGGGCGGCGGAGTCGGCGGAGGTGGAGTCGCGGGCCGCGGAGGCGGAGGGGGCGGGGGCGGGGTCGGAGGAAGTGGAGTCGGAGGTGACGGAGTCGCGGGCCACGGAGCCGAAGGGAGCGGAGTCGCGGGTCATGGGGTGAGTGAAGCAGTTGGGTTCGAGGCGGCACCAGGTCATTTCCGCCCGGCGCCCCATCGGCCGCCCGCCCCTCCGACCCGCGAAAAGCGGTGGGCCTGCGCCCTGACGCGGCGGAGAATCGGCATCCATGGACGACGTACCCGATGCACCTCGCACCCTCCTCCTGCCGCCCCGACTCACTGCGTCCGCACGGCGGTTGCGCGATGCCGCCGTGCGGCGCGGCCTGTACGCCGTCGAGTCGGCCGGGTTCTCCGTACCGGAGCTGCCGTGGGCGCCGCAGGGCGGGGCCGTCCATCTACATGCCGGGCCCTCCTTCGCCGACGCCGTGGCGCCCGCGCTCGGGATCGCCGCCGCACAGCCCGGCCCGGCCCTGCCCTGCCCATGCCGTGAAGCGGCGCCCCCAGAGGTTCCGGCACCTCAGAGCTCGACGGCTCCTCGGGACCAGCCGACTCCTCAGGGCCTACCGGCACATCGAGGCCTGCCAGCTCCTCGGAGTCCGCCGACTCCTCAGGGCCTGCCGGCCCCTCAGGCCGGCCACCCGTTCAGCTCAGCTCAGCTCCTCCGGGCACGGCGTCCCCGGCTGTAGCTGGTACGGGGCCGCCAGCCGGTACACCCCCGGCTTCGGCGCGAGGAGTTCGGTCCACTCGTCGCCGTACGGCCCCTCGTCCTCGATCTTGTTCAGGCAGCCGTGGATGTTGTCGAAGGTCTTGGGGGCCGTCTCGTCCTCCTGCGTCCGCAGCTTGGACTCCTCGGTCTCCTGCGGCCGCTCCAGGCTCTTGCCCTGCTCGTCGACCAGCCCGAGCCAGCGCGAGTACGGGACCCGGATCAGCACCCGGCCGGCCGACTCGACCCGGATCGTCAGCTCGTTCGCCCCCGCCCTCTCCACCGTCGCGGGCGGATCGGCGAGCGGTGTCGGCTCCAGGACCCGGTAGAGCTTCCAGTTCTCGTCGCCCCAGATCTCGCGGAGGTAGGACAGCCCGCCCCCGACCAGCTCCGCCTCCTGCTCGGCCCCGCTGTCCGGCTTGCCCGTGGGCAGCACCACGTAGTGCACCGCCCAGCGGTCCAGCCACTGCCGGTAGTTGACCGCGTTCAGGGTGTCGTCGTAGAAGAGCGGGTTGCGCTTCATGTCGGCCTGCCGGTTCCAGCCGCGGGCCAAGTTGTACGTGGCCAGCGCCGAGGCCTCCCGGTGGCTGCTCGCGGGGACCACCTCGACCCGGCCGCGCTCGGCCCCGACCTGCTGGAGCTGGTTGACCAGGGGGGCCAGCTCGCGGGCCCAGGAGGCGGTGGGGGCGGTACGGACGATGTCGTCGACGCCCTTGAAGCCGATCCAGAAGTTGAGCCCGGCGAACGCGAGGACCAGCGCGTACCAGCGGCGGCTGCGCGGCACCGTGTACGGCAGGGCGGCCAACAGCACGATCCCGGCGAACAGCATCGCCATGCGGGTCACGTTCGACCCGATCTGCGAGTCGACGAAGTAGGTGAGCACGGTGCCGACCCCGTAGACGGCGGCCGCCGTGCGGACCGTGCTCCAGTCGCGCGGTACGAGGACGAAGACGAGGACCGAGAAGATGAACGGCAGCGACACCGTCCCCAACGACATCGGCTGCGTACCGGAGAACGGGAAGAGCAAGGAGGACAGCGCCACCACGGCGACCGGGGCGAGCCCGATCGCGTACGCGCCGGGGCGCCGCTTGTGGAGGAAGAGCGCGGCGGCCACGACCCCGAGGAAGAGCCCCGCGACCGGGCTGGACGCGGTGGCCAGCGCGGCGAGCGGGGCCGCGACGGCCGCCTTGGCCCACCGCTTGTAGCGCCAGCGGTAGGGCCAGCAGAAGACCGCGGCGACGGCGCCGATGGCGAACATCATCCCGAGGCCGAACGTCACCCGCCCCGACAGCGCGTTGCACAGGTAGGCGAAGACCCCGGCGAGCGAGCAGGCCAGCGGATTGCGCACGGCCCGGACCCGGACCAGGATCAGCGCGGTCAGCCCCGCCGAGACCGTCCCCGCGATCATCATCGTCGACCGGACGCCGAGCAAGGACATCAGATACGGAGAGACCACGCTGTACGAGACGGGGTGCATGCCCCCGTACCAGGCGAGGTTGTACGCGGTGCCCGGGTGCCGGCCCACGAACTCGGCCCAGGCGTCCTGCGCCGCGAGGTCGCCGCCGCTGTTGGCGAAGAAGAGGACCCAGAGGATGTGGGTGACGGCCGCGGCCGCCGTGGCGATGGTGACGGGGTGGCTCAGCAGCCGCCGGGCCCGGGTGGTGGGCGGGGCGGGGGCGGCGGGGTTCACGGGGGGCTCCGGCTCACGGGGGGACGGCAGCAGGACGCGCGGGGCGCCGCTGCCCGCGCTGCCGGCGGTGGCGATGCCCTCATGGTTCTTACTGTCCTTGCGGTTCTCAGGGTCCTCACGCGGAGCCGCGACGCTCTCGTGGCTCCCGGCGGTGTCGATCTCCCCGGTGGTCTGCCCGATGCGCTGTCCGGCGGTCTGCCCGATGTGCCGCCCGGCGGTCTGCCCGGCGGTGCTGTCCGTCTCAGTCTCACGGCCGGGTCTCGGCTCCGCGGTGGTCACTACGACTCTCCCCGTCCTCCGCCGGCCCGTACGCCTTTCAGGACGCGTCCCGGCGTCCTTCAGTTGTCCGGGGACGCTAACACGTGCCTCCGACACATTCCCTTGACATGGAGCGGGGTGAGCGACGCCGCTCACCCCGCCCCACGACCTCTACCTACCGCCGCGTGCTCAGCCGATCCTGGTCAGCTTGTCGCCGAAGCCGGCCTCGGCCAGGTCGCCCTGCAACACCACCGGTGCCGTGACCTTTCCGGTGCCCGTGCCCACGGTCACCATGCCGACCTCACTGCCGGCCTTCGCGGAGTGCGCGATGCCCTTGCCGCTGTCGGTGACCTTGAGTTCGACCTCCAGGCCGGGCCAGCCGACCGCCTTGAGGTTCTTCGTCGCTATCACCGGGGTCTGTGCGCCGAACCCGTTGTCCACGTACCCGACCACGTCACCCTTCTTCACCACCGTGGCGGAGACAGGGGCTTCCTGCGCGTCCTGGATCAGCTTCAGGCTGTTGGTCAGGGACAGCTCCAGGCTGTCGTAGACCCGGCCCGTACCGGCCTGCTGGCCCATGACCGCTCCGTAGATCCACAGCATCTTGCCGTCGACCTTGGTGTTCGCGGACCAGAGCAGGTTGCCGCCCGCAGGGGTGGAGGAACCGGTCTTGATGCCGCTCACACCGGGCTGAAGGAGCAGCGTGTTGTTGTTGTAGATCTTGCCGTCTATGCCCTTGATCTCGACCTCCGGCATATCCACGATCTCGCGGAACACCTCGTTACGCATGACCGCCTGGGCCAGCTTCAGCTGGTCGGTCGCGGTGGAGACGGTGGCCTTGTCCAGCCCGCTCGGGTCCGTGTACGTCGAGTTGGTCATCCCGAGGTCCTTGGCCGCGTCGTTCATCTTGTCGATGAACGCGTCCTCGTTCCCCGCGTCCCAGCGGGCGAGCAGCCGCGCCGCGTTGTTCCCCGAGGGGATCATCAGCAGCTGGAGCATCTCGCGCTGGCTGAGCTTCTGGCCGTTGGTCAGGGGGGCCACCGACTCGTCCGAGTTCTTGGACTCGTCCTCCGCCTTCTGGTCGGCGGTGATCGTCTCGCCCCCCTCGTCGCCCTTGAGGGGGTGCTCCTTGAGGATCACGTAGGCGGTCATGACCTTCGCGACGCTGGCGATGGGCGCCGGCTTCTGCGCCCCCTCGGAACCGAGCGACCCGACGCCGTCCACCATCACCGCGGACTGCCCCTGGCCCGGCCAGGACAGCTTCGTCTCGCCGCCCTCGAAGGTGTACGTCGGCTCCGCCGTGAGCTCCAGGGCCGGTTCCGGCAGCGGGCGCATCACCTGCACGATCGCAAAGACGATCAGCAGGAGGAGGACCAGCGGGGTCCAGATCTTGACCCGCCGGACCACCGTACGGACCGGGGTCTCGGCCGGCGGCGGGGTGTTCGTCAGCTCGGCGAGCAGGTCGAGCGGCGGCTTGGGCGGCATCGGCTGCTGCCGGGTCCGCTCGGCCGCCGCCCACGACGGGGCCGGGGCGGCCGGGGGCGGGGTCGCCGAGGGCGAGATCGCCGGGGCCCCGGTCGCCGCGTCGGCGTCCGGCGTGCCCGTCGGCGCTCCGCTCTCCGGCGCTCGGGGCGCGGGGGCGGGCCGTACGTCGTCGGAGCGCAGGGGCACGAAGGTGCTGGTGCGCTCCACGGTGCTCTCGGGCTTGTCACCCGCGGCCTTGAGCTCCCGGAGCTCCTGCGGCGAGAGCTTCAGCGCGGTCGTCGGCTGATCGACCTTCTTGGCGGGCGTGACCGCCTTGAAGATGGCCGTGGGCTGATCGATTCCTCGCAGGTCGGAGCCGGTGTCGGCGGTGGGGCTGGTGTCGGGGCCGGTGCCGGTGTCGGGGCCGGTGCCGGTGGCCGGGCCGGTGCCGGTGGCCGGGCCGGGGGGCTCGTCGCCGTCGGAGCCGGGCTTGGTGCTCGGCTTGGTGCTGGGCTCGGAGCCGGAGGCAGGCTTGGGGCTGGGCTCGGAGTCGGAGTCGAGGTCCGGCTCGGAGTCGGGGTCGGGGGCAGGATCGGCCGCGGTTTCCGCCTTGTCGGCGTCTGCCTCGGTCTTCGTCCCGGCCTTCGGCTCCTTGGCGGGCCCAGGTTCCCCAGCAGGCTCGGGCGCACCAGCAGGCTTGAGCTGGGCTTCGGCGTCTCCGGCGGCGGGCTCGGCATCCGCCTTCGTGTCGGCGGCGGCGTCCGAGTCCACGGCAGACTCGCCCTTGGCCTCGCCCTTCGACGGACCCTCGGCCTCGGCTCCGGCATCGGCCCCGCTCTCGGCCCCGCCCTCGCCGTCAGCCGCATCAGCCGCACCGACCCACGCAGCCACAGCCGCGCGCAGCCGTACGTCACCGGGCTCCGGCGCGGCCCCCCGCGCGCCGTCCGCGTCGCCCTCGCCGTCCGCGCCGACCGCGTCATCCGCGTCATCCGCGCCGGCCGTATCGCTCACGCCCTCCGCGTCGCCCCCAGGGACCTCCGCAGCCGCATCAGGCACCTCGGGGTCCCCGGGGTCCTCTGCGGGCTTCTGGGGCGTTACAGCGCCCTCAGGAGCCCCTGCGGGCTCCTCCTCGGCCTTGGCCGACGGCTCCGGCGTACGCCCGGCCTCGTCCTCCGGAAGCCGCGGCCGGAAGACGGCCGTCGCTGTGTCCGACGTCACCGCGCCGGAACCCGCGTCCGTGTCGGCATCCGCACCGGGATGCGCACCGTCGTCCGCACCGGGTTCACGGAACACCGCAAAGCGCGGGTCGCGTTCCTCCGCAGCCGTCCCCGACGACTTCCGCTGCTCCGTTTTGTCGGGGGACTCGCCCGCCACCGATGCCTCCTCATGCGCCGCGGGGCAACCCCGCGCTGTCCGAACCATCTACCAGTGTCCTGTGTGAACCCCTGGCCGAGCTGCTAGACGAGAACGACATACCTACTGGTTCCCGTACAAAGCAGTCAGGCGCTCTCGACAGATGAATGTGAGAGGGGTCACCCTGTCAGACATCCACGCGGGGAGGCATGGATGGGCAGGAGCCGCAGAACAATCCCGGAGGAGCTTCTGTTGCTCGCTCTGGACCCGACCACGGGTACCACAGCGCAGCCGCAGTCGCTCGACCTCGGCCTGGCCGGGGCACAGCTAGTGGAGCTGGCTCTGGCAGGACGGATAGCCCCTGACGGGGATCGTATCGCCGTGGTGATGCCACGGCCGACAGGAGATCCGACACTGGACTCCGCACTGGAGCTGCTGCGCCGTCGTGGCAGCCCGGTCCGGGCCGTCCACTGGATCGGCGGGCCCCGACTGGGGCTGCGCCAGATCTATCTCGCTCATCTGGAGCGGTGCGGCATGGTTCATGCCGTGGCGGGCCAGATGTGCGGAGTGCTGCCGACGACTCGCTACCAGGCGACGGAGACGGCCATCAGCCGGGACATCAGGGCCCGGCTGGACAGTGCGATCCGCACCGGCGTACCGCCGGACCCGCGGACCGCGGCGCTCGCCGCACTGGCCCACGCGGTCGGACTCGGCAAGCACCTGTACCCCGGGAACGAGGGGCGTTCATCGCGCTCCCGGCTCCGGGACCTGATCAGGCACGACCCCATGGGCGGCCTCGTGGCGCATGCCGTGATGGACGTCCAGAACGGAGTGGCGGTCCAGCCACGCCGTACGCAGCAGGCAGCGGGCGTTCCGTTGCAGCCGCAACCACAGGCACGCCGGGGCAGCATGGCGCAGACCGCCGCGAGCTGACCCGGAGCACCTGAGCACCAGAGCACCGAGCAGGACTGCCGGGGCGGAGACGCCCCGGCAGAACCCGACTCGGTCAGAACCCGCGCAGAGGACCGCGCGGACAATCGCACACCGCCGTACCGTCGTCATCGGACCCGGTTCGGGAGCCGCACCACGCGCGGGGCAGCCGGTTTCGACCGGCTGCCCCGCGCGCTTGCGCGCCGTACCGCACACCCTGATCCATACGTTTGCACGCCGTACCGCAGACCCCGCCCCATACGCTTGCGCGCCGTACCGCACGCCCTGCTCCACGCGCTTGCACGCCGTATCGCACGCCCTCTCACGCGCCGGTGCGTGCTCCGGTGCGCGGTCGGGGGCTTATACCGCACGCACCTGCGTGTGGCCGTTTCCCAGCGCGGCCGGGGCAAGGGGTGGCAATCTGCTGAGCAGTAGATACGCACAGCTACATAGCCGGAGGTGCACTTTCCGTGCCGTCCAACGTCAATCCCACAGTCAGGCGACGCAGGTTGGGCCAGGAACTGCGCCGCCTGCGCGAACTCAAAGGCATGACGGCCGAGGAGGTGGCGGAGCGCCTGCTCGTCTCGCAGTCGAAGATCAGCCGCCTCGAGAACGGCCGCCGTTCCATCAGCCAGCGCGACGTGCGTGACCTCTGCGGGGTGTACGAGGTCGAGGACGTCCGCATCGTCGACTCACTCATGCAGATGGCCAAGGACTCGCGCCAGCAGGGCTGGTGGCACGCCTTCGGCGACATCCCGTACAGCGTCTACATCGGTCTGGAGACGGACGCGGAGTCCTTGCGGGTGTACGAGCCCCAGATGGTTCCGGGTCTGCTCCAGACCCGGGCGTACGCCGAAGCGCTGATCAGCGGCGCGCTGCCCGAGGCTCCGCCGTCGGACATCGAGAAGCGCGTCAACGTACGCTCCCGGCGCCAGGAACGGGTCAACGCGCCGGAGAACCCGCTGCGGCTGTGGGCCGTGATCGACGAGTCGGCGCTGCGCCGGCGGGTCGGTGACAACCAGGTGATGATCGACCAGCTGGAGCACCTCGTCGAGCAGTCGCACCTGCCGCACGTGACCGTGCAGGTGCTGCCGTTCGAGATGGGGGCGCACCCGGGGATCAACGGGCAGTACGCGATCCTGGAGTTCCCGGACGCCGCGGACTCCAGCGTCGTGTACATCGAGGGCGTCACGAGCGATCTCTATCTGGAGAAGGCGAACGACGTGCAGCGCTACAGCGTGATGTACGAGCACCTGCGGGCGCAGGCTCTGAACGTGGAGCAGACGCGGGAGTTCATCAGCAAGATCGCCAAGTCGTACACCAGCTGAGCACCGTGCCCGTCGACCGCACCCGCCGGCTGACTCCAGCGGCTGACTCCGCCGGCCGACTCCAGCGGCTGATTCCACCGGTTGAACCCACCGACTGAATCAGGACACCGCACTGTCCGTTCCGACGGACAACGACGGACGCCGAGAGGCGCTGACGGGCACAGAACGGCGCCGAGTGAGCGGCGGCGGCACGATACACCGCCGCCGACTCACAGCGTAAGGGTTCACAGCAAAATGCCACCCGGTCGAGTGAACGGCCATCTCATGGACGGGGCTTGGCGAGTAGCGTCGATCACGCCAACCGGAATGTGGTTGGTGCGACTCACCCAACTCTCTGAACCGGAGTGAACATGGCTATTCTTCAGGGTGCTACGGAAATGTGGACGAAGTCGTCGTACTCCGGGGGCAACGGCGCGTGCGTCGAGGTCAAGTCCCCGGTCGCTCTCTCCATCGCCGTGCGTGACTCGAAGGCCCCCGAGGGCCCCTCGCTCACCTTCGTCCCCGGTGCGTGGAACGCGTTCGTGCGCGACGTCGCGACGGGTCCGGTCGACGCCTGACGAAGGGCGCTCACCTGACGAAGGGCGCTCGCCCGACGTCCGGAAGCCGCCTGTCCGTACCGCAGGCCGCACCACTGCATGACCGCATCACAGCACCACCGCATGACCGCACCACTGCATGACCGCACCACTGCATGACCGCACCACTGCATCACTGCATCACTGCATCACTGCATCACCTGATGGAGCCCTCTCGACCGGTTCGCCGTCCTGGCCGAGGGGGCTCGGCACGTCACACCCCACAACACGTACGCACCCCCAACTACGCCCCCTACACCCCTACACCCCCTGCCATCACCTCGCCCCGCCCCAGCCGCGCCTCCGGGCGACGGGTCAGCCGCGCGGGTAGCGGGCCAGCCAGCCAGGAGCGGCGGCGGTCGGGCTGTGCAGGGCCGGGCCCTGGGTCATCTCCATCGCGAAGTCGTCGGCCAGTTCGAGGAGCGTGGGGCGCCCCTCCAGCTCGGCGAGCCAGGCCGGCGGCAGCGCGGTCTCGCCGTGCAGCGCGCCGAGCAGCGCCCCGCAGACGGACCCGGTGGCGCGCGAGGGCCCGCCGTGGTTCACCGCGAGCCGCAGCCCGTGCCGTACGTCCTCGCTGACCAGGGCGCAGTACACGGCGACGGCGAGCACCTCCTCGGCGGCGTCGGTCGCCCCCAGCGCCTCGATGAGGGCCGGGCCCGGGATGCCCTGCCGTACGGACCCGAGGGCCTGCTGAAGGGCCTCGGCCACCGGCTCGTGGCCGGGGCGCTCGGCCAGCAGCCCCAGCGTGTGCTGTACGGAACCGTCCAGGGTCCCCCCGCGCGCCAGCCCGTGCACCAGTACGGCGAAGGCGCCGGCGGCCAGTTGGGCGGCGGGCTGCCCGTGGGTCTGGGCCGCGCACTCGACGGCGAGCTGGAGCACCAGCTGCGGCTCCCACCCCACAAGCAGCCCGAACGGCGCGGACCGGGTGAGCGCGCCCGCGTCCCCGGCGGCCGGGTTCTTCGGCTGCTCCAGCGTGCCCATGACGGTGTCGCCGAAGCCGCCCAGGCACTCCCGGGTGGGGGCGCGGCGGGTGTAGAGCCACTCCTCGGCGGCCAGCCACCCGTTGTCCTTGCGCCGCTCGTCGGGCCCCCAGTCGTGCTGGGTGGCGGCCCAGCGCAGGTGGGCGCGGTGCACATCGGTGGGCGGGTGCCAGGCGCCGGTGTCGCGGCGGACCTGGGCGCGGATCAGCCCGTCCACGGTGAACAGGGTGAGCTGGGTGAGGGCGGTGACGGCCCCGCGTCTGCCGTGCGCGGGAACGTAGTCGGTGACCCCTTCGGCCCCGTGGGCCGCACGGATCTCCTCCAGCGCGAGTCCGCTGACCCCGGCCCCGAGCGCGTCCCCGATGGCCCCGCCGAGCAGCGCCCCGCGGACCCGGCTGCGGAAGTCCTGCTGCTCGGCCCGTCCCCAGACCGCCGTGGTCCCTGTGCTCACCCCGCCGCCTCCCGACACCGCATGGTTGCCGCCTGTGCGGGCCTCTGCGGGCGACCGCCCCAGCACTGTAATCGAACAGGAACGGGCGGTAGAGGGGCGACCGAGGTACGTGCGGGTATGTCGACGGACGTCCTGGAGGTCGTTTTTGGACCGGTGAGGATCGCGGCTCCAGGGGCCGGTTCCACGCGCTCAGTTCCAGGGACCCAGTCCCAGTGGCCCAGCGCCAGGCGCTCAGTCCCAGGGCCCGGCCCCACGCGCTGCGTCCCAGCGGCCCGACCCCAGTGGCCCGCCCCCAGTGGCCCGCCCCCACGCGCTCAGTTCCACGCACTCAGTCCCCGTGGCCCCTCCCCAATGGCCCGGCCCCAATGGCCCGGCCCCGGACGCGGGCTCCGGGCGTCAGCTCAGGCGCCGGGTTCTCCGGGGCTCACCCGGAGCGCAGCAGTCGCCAGCACGGCATCGGCCACCTCCCCCACCGTCCGCCCACCGCCGGTGTCGACCCGGTCCAGGCCGAGCCGGTCCACGGCCTCCACCATCAGCGCCTGAAAGCGGCCGGTACGGTCCAGGAACCGGTCCATGAGCCGCCGCTCCCCGTCCGCCGCCTCCTCGTAGCGCCCCGCCGCCCGCACCCGGTCGCGCAGGACCACGTCATCGGCGGTCAGCCACACGGCAGCCGTACGGGGAACCGCGAGCCGGGCGACCCGGTCGGGCCGGAGCGCCGAACCCTCCAGGACCAGCCCCGGTGCGCCGGGCCGCGCGTGGGTGGTGATCAGCTCCTCGATACGCGGCCAGAGCCGTTCGTAGTGGGCGAGGACGGAGGCGACGAGTTCGTCGGTGGTCAAGGTCGCGTAGTGCTCGGCGACATGGGGCGGCACCTCGTGGTCCGGGGTACGCCAGGGCCGCCCCGGGTGACGGGCCAGCCCGTCCGTGGAGCGGTGCTCGAACCCGAGCCGCTCCGCCACCGCCTCCGCGACGGTCGACTTCCCGGTGTTCGACGTCCCACCGATCAGCACCACCCGCACATCGCTCATGCCCCCGACCCTACGGTCCCCCTCGACCCGGGAGCCGCTCTCCCCGGCTGTGCGCGACGAGCAGCACATCCCGCAGGGACAGCACGGCCCGCGTCAAGGCCCCCACCGGCCCCACGCTCCTCATCGCCGCCCCTCTCCGAGGGTGACGAGCGCGTCGTCCCGGTCCGCCTCGAGCGGGGGCCTCAGGCCCAGGGGTCGAAGGGGATGCCCCCCGGCTTGGAGTTGTCGAGCAGGTTGCGGAAGCGGTCGTCCTTGTCGGTGACCTTGATGGTGGCGGCCCCGAAGTCGGCGTTCATGAGCTTCTCGCGCAGGTCGGTGCTGGGGAAGCCGTTCCAGTCGACGATCGGGGGGTAGCGCCAGTCGCCGTAGTGGTTCTCGGGCGGTTCGTCGTTGTTGTTGGCGAGGCGGAAGAAGTGCGTGCTCGGGCCGTCCTTGTGGTAGACGACCTTGGGGTGCGAACCGTCGAACCGGACCTGGGAGCGCGGGTAGGTCTTGACGGTGCTGTGCTGGGTGGTCGAGACGTACTCCACCTGGTCCGCCGTCTGGTCGACCCAGGAGACGACGTGCTCGAAGTCGTGGCGGTGGCCGCCGAGCCCGCTGCCGTGGACGGCCTGGTCCTTCTCGAAGTAGCTCGCGTAGACGATGGCGCACCAGCCGTTGTTGCACTTCGAGCGGGCGTACGTCTGGGAGTTGTCC
Organism: Streptomyces sp. NPDC007346; assembly: GCF_040703535.1. Lineage (NCBI taxonomy): Bacteria > Bacillati > Actinomycetota > Actinomycetes > Kitasatosporales > Streptomycetaceae > Streptomyces > Streptomyces sp. NPDC007346. Next base: position 43,700 of record NZ_JBEYKR010000007.1, on the reverse strand, counting down.
AGGTCCCACTGGTCCCGGCAGCTCCCGTTGATGGCGCCGGTCGTCTTGAGGCCGGGGGCGAGGGTGCCGTCCGGGCCGATGGCGGGGGTGGCGTAGCAGCCGTCCCCGTCGTAGTCGAAGGCGGGCGAGAAGGACTGCTCGTAGCCCCCGGCGCTCTGGGGCAGGTGCTGCGGCGGGTCGGCGTGGGCGGCGGACGCGGTGCCGAGCACGAGGAGCCCGGAGGCGGCCAGGACGGCGGCGGTGCGGGTGGCGCGGCGGTTGGGGGTGGGGGTGCGGAGGGGCGCGACGGTGGGGGCCGCGCTCCGGATCGTGGAGGGAGAGGGCGGTGTCGTCCGAGTACGCATGGGGGGTCTCGCTCCTGACTCATCAGCACGCGATGGCGGGGGGGTGCACTTCCCTGGGTGCGCCCCTCCACGCGATGACGGGGAGGGGCACTTCCCTGCATGAATTGCCCTGGCCATGACAAGCAGAAACGGATGTGGGCGATGTGAGTGAACGGTGACCATCGCCGTCCAGAACCTTCACCGCACGGCGCGGTTGCTAACGTGCGGGGAGGCGAAGGCACCTACGGGCGCCGACCGTACCGGGGAAGGGGCAGGGCATGGCCTGGGACGAATGGGACCAGCTCAAGAGCGACGCGGCGGCGAGGGACTCCACCCGCATGCGGCTCAACGAGGCGGCGGCGCCCGGCGGGAGCGGCGGGGCGACGGACGGTGACCTCGTCGTCCACGACGACCAGCTCGGGAAAATGGGCAACACCGCCTACGAGCTGCGGGAGAAGTTCGGCGTGGACAGCGACTTCGCCCGCCCCAGCACCTTCACCGCCTCCATCGGCCTCTTCAACGACGGACTCGACATGGGCGCCGCCCTGACCGAGCTCCACGACACGTGGAACTCGCAGACCAGGACGCTCAAGGACGCGTGCGCGCACATCTCCAACCACTTCGACTTCACGCGCGCCCAGCACGCCAAGGACGAGGTGCACGTGATGACGAGCATGCCGGTGTCGAAGATCGACGACTACATCAAGTAGCGCTCGCAGTCAGAGAAGATCCACCATCGAACGGCACACGGGGGCTCGGCAGCGCATGGCGACCACAACGATGACCGTGCAGGAGCTGACAGATCTGCGCCTGGGCGCGCTGGACACGGCGGTGACGGACTGGGAGACCATGTCCGCGCGCCTCAAGACGCTCTCCACGGGCGGAGGCGGCGGAGTGAACGCCAAGAGGCTGGAGACGGAGGCCAAGGCCGCCGACTGGAGCGGCATCAACGCCACCGTCACCAAGGCCTTCGTCACCAAGACGGCGGTCGAGTTCCAGGACGTGGCGGCCCAGGCGCAGAGTGTCCTCGGCATCCTGCGCGACGCCAGCGCCGAGTTCAAGAGGCACAAGGCCGCACTCAGGACGATCGTCGACGACGTCGCCAAGCAGAACATCTACATCAACGCCCGGGGCGGCGCCGTCGCCTCCCTGCCTTCGGGGGCGGCGGCGGGCAACGCGGACATCCGCAAGCCCACCGAAGAGGAACTGGCCGCCGCGGAACGCCGGATCAAGCGGGTCCTGTGGGAGGCGAGCGAGACCGACCGCATCGCCGCACGGGCCCTGCGCGCCCTCGCCAAGAACAAGCACGACTTCTCCGGCGACGGCCCCGGCGGCCTGAAGGAGGCCGACGACCAGCAGGGCAAGGCCGACGCCGACTACTGGGCGAAGAAGGTGAAGGAGAGCGACCCCGGGGAGTGGAGCGACAAGGACGTCGAGCGCTTCAACGAGACGCTGCGCAACCAGCGCGACAACCCGGGCTTCGCCGAACGCTTCGCCACCACGCTGGGGGCGGACGGAACGCTCCAGTTCTGGCGGGATCTCGCCGCCCCACCGGGCGGAGCGGTGGACGGCGAACGGGCCAAGGTGCTCGCGCAGGTCCAGGACAGCCTGAGCATGACCCTCGCCACCGCCTCCCACAGCGACAGCCCCGCCATGGAGACCTGGAAGCGGGACGTGATCGCCGCGGGCGACAAACCGTTCCCCATCCAGGGCCTGCCCATGGGGCCCAGCGGTTTCCAGGTGATGAGCAGCCTGATGGGCAAGGGCAGGTTCGACGACGAGTTCCTCAACGACTACGGCTCGGCGCTGATCGAGTACGAGCGCGAGTTCCGCGCGGAACCGAAGTACCTCTGGCGGGACACGACCGACCTGAACTATCCGCCGTCCGCCGAGCGCAACGACCCCTTCGTCGGGTTCATGGAGAGCCTGGGGCACAACCCGCAGGCATCGCTCGACTTCTTCAACGACTCCACGAAGGCGGACGGCAAGGACCTCGACAACTGGGACTACCTGGTGGCCAAGGGCGACAACGCCCGCGAGTGGCCCCCGGCGGATGACGGAAGCCCTCTCGGCCACGACGCGTTGGGCCACGCCCTGGAATCGGCGACGATCGGCGTCCCGTACGACTCGGACGCCACCCCGCCCAAGCACTCGTCCGGCAGCGCGGAGCTCGTCAACCGGATCGTCGCCGAGTACGGGAAGAACCCCGACCGCCTGGACGAGTCGCCCCTCAACGACAGCCTCGGGAACATCACGGCGGAGTACATGCGGGACGTTCAGGATGCGCTCGACAACGGCGGCGACATCACGACGTACGGCAAGAACGCCAACCTCATGGACCTCGCTCGCGACAACGAACTGCAGACCTTCCTGGGTGCTGTGGGGAAGGACCCCGACGCCTACGGTGCCATCATCACGTCACAGCAGGCCGTGACCACCGAACTCGTCAACGAGGCCTTCCACGACAAGGAGAAGTACCCCAACACCCTCCCCGAAGAGGTGAACCTCCGGGTGGTGCCCGGAGGGGAGATCGCCGGCATCATGGCGGAATCCCGCACACAGGCCGTCTACGACGACAAGATCGCGGCGGACGCCGAGTTCAACGAAGGGCTCGCGACAGCGGACAAGTGGGCCGGCCGGGCCATCGATACCGGGCTCGGCCGCATCCCGGTGGTCGGGGACGCCGCAGGTTGGGTGATCGAGGACATCCGGGAAGCCGTGGTGGAGAACTACACACGTGACTCCAGCGACGAAGCGCAGGCGGAGCGCGACAAATTCCTCTCCTCACAGCGGGCCTCCTCCTCCAGTGCCGTCTACGACGCGACCTACACGGCAGCTATCCAGGCCGGAGTATCCGAACCGGAAGCCAAAACCATGGCCGGCAACGCCGCGGGCCAGGTCAAGGACAGCTACGGCCAGGGCCGTCAGTAGTCGGCAGGAAAGGCATCATGCGGAACGACAGTCCCACCCCGGCGGCCGGAAACAGGCGACGCGTTCTGCTCGCCACGGCGCTCCTGATCGTGGTCCTTCTGGCAGGCCTCGGCTTCTGGGCGTTCCGGTCGTCCGGTGAGGCCTCCGTGGCCGTGCCGGCCCGGGTGTGCGACGGCTCCCTTCCCGGCAGCGCGGTCCGGCCTCTCCTGCCGGAGCAGGGGGAAGGCTTCAAGGAGGAGCTGTACGGGTATCGCGGCAGCGGCGCCGCCACCGTGCAGGGGCGGTGCACCCTGACCGGCGGCGGACGGACCGTCCAGATCGTTCACTCCTTGATCCTGCACCCGTCCGATTCCGTGCGGACGAAGATCGCCGAGGAGATCGAGCGGCCCGGCAACACCGCGATCCACCTGGGCGAGGCCAGCGGGTATGCGACGCCCGGCGCGATCTACCTCTTCCTGGACTGCCGTGCTCCGGAGGGCGACCATCTCGTACGGGTGACGACAGGGCTGGGCGGGTCCGATCAGCCGCTGAAGGACCGCGCGACGATGGAACGGGTGGCCGGCCTCACCGCCGACGCGGCCCGGTCCGTGGCGCCGCGCATCGACACCTGCGAGGCGGACCGGCTGCCGGGCGGCGCCCCTACGCTCGGCTGAGCGGCGCCCCTACGGTCGGTTGGGCGGGGCCCGCCCTCCCCCGCCCGGCGGCGGCCTGGACCGGCGCCGGCGCGCTGAAGGGCGAAGCCACTGGCGCGTCGGCGCCTCTCAGCCTCTCAGCCCCTCCGCCCCTCCGCCCCCTCTCAACTGGGCACCACCGGCAGCAGTTCCGGCAGGTGGCCGTCCGAGGCCGTGGCCGCCGCGACGCGTTCGGCCGGGACCTCGCCGTACAGCGTCGTACGGGGGCGGGACGGGCGGCCTGCCAGTTCGGCGATGGCCTTCAGGTCCTGGATCGAGCGGTACGAGCCGTAACTCGACCCCGCCATACGGGAGATGGTCTCCTCCATCAGCGTGCCGCCCAGGTCGTTCGCGCCCGAGCGGAGCATCTCCGCCGCGCCCTCCGTGCCGAGCTTCACCCAGCTCGTCTGGATGTTGGTGATGTGCGGGTGGAGCAGGAGCCGCGCCATCGCGGTGACCGCCCGGTTGTCGCGGTCGGTCGGGCCCGGACGGGCGATGCCAGCCAGGTAGACCGGGGCGTTGGTGTGGATGAAGGGGAGCGTGACGAACTCCGTCAACCCGCCTGTCTCCTGCTGGAGTCGGGCGAGCGTGCGGAAGTGGCCCAGCCAGTGGCGCGGCTGGTCCACGTGGCCGTACATCATCGTGGAGGACGAGCGCAGGCCCACCTCGTGTGCCGTCCTGATGACCTCCAGCCAGGTGGCCGTGGGCAGCTTGCCCTTGGTGAGGACCCAGCGGACCTCGTCGTCCAGGATCTCCGCCGCCGTACCGGGGATCGAGTCGAGTCCCGCCTCCTTGGCGGCCGTCAGCCAGTCGCGGATCGACATGCCCGTGCGGGTCGCCCCGTTGACGACCTCCATGGGCGAGAACGCGTGCACGTGCATGCCGGGGACCCGTTCCTTCACCGCCCGTGCGATGTCGAAGTACGCCGTCCCGGGCAGGTCCGGGTGGATGCCGCCCTGCATGCAGACCTCGACCGCGCCCACGTCCCACGCCTGGGCCGCCCGGTCCGCGACCTGGTCCAGGGAGAGCGTGTACGCGTCGGCGTCCGTGCGGCGCTGGGCGAAGGCGCAGAAGCGGCAGCCGGTGTAGCAGACGTTGGTGAAGTTGATGTTCCGCGTGACGATGTACGTGACGTCGTCGCCGACCACGTCCCGGCGCAGCGCGTCCGCGATCCGGCACAGCTCGTCCAGCGCCGGGCCGTCCGCGTGGAGCAGGGCGAGAGCCTGGTCGTCGATGAGCTTCGTCGGGTCGTCGGCGGCCTGGCTCAGGGCCTGGCGTACGTCGGCGTCGATACGGGAGGGGACCATGCCGGGGGCCGCCGCCTCGCGGAGCGCCTCCCAGTCCCCGTACACCTCGTCGAAGTCGTCACGGCGGTCGCCGGTGCGGCCCTCGGTGTCGATGGTGACGTGCAGGTCGGTGCGGCCCGAGGCGTTGAAGCCCTCGTCCGGCTCCTGCCAGGGCAGGCCGGTGGGGAGGGCCCCCTCGCGGGCGAGGCCCGTCTCCGGGTCGGCCAGGGCTCGGACGTGCGGGAGGAGGCGGGGGTCGAGCCAGGGCTCGCCGCGCTGGATGAACTCCGGGTAGATGGTGAGGCGTTCGCGGAGCTGGAAGCCCGAGTCCGCTGTCTTCCGGGCCAGTTCGTCGATGTGGGGCCAGGGGCGTTCGGGGTTGACGTGGTCGGGGGTGAGGGGGGAGACGCCGCCCCAGTCGTCGATGCCCGCGCCGATGAGCAGCGCGTACTCGGCGTCCACCAGGTTCGGCGGGGCCTGGATGCGGGCCGAGGGGCCGAGGATGTGGCGGGCGACCGCGATGGCGGCGGCCAGCTCCTCCAGCTCCGCGTCGGGCATCCCGCGCATCGCCGTGTCCGGCTTGGCCCGGAAGTTCTGGACGATGACTTCCTGGATGCCGTGGTAGGCGCGGGCCGTCTTGCGCAGCTCGAAGAGGGAGTCGGCGCGCTCCTCGTACGACTCGCCGATGCCGATCAGGATGCCGGTGGTGAACGGCACGTTGGAACGGCCCGCGTCCTCGAGCACGCGCAGCCGTACGGCCGGCTCCTTGTCCGGGGAGCCGTGGTGCGGGCCGCCCGGCTCGGACCACAGGCGGGTGGCCGTCGTCTCCAGCATCATCCCCATGGAGGGGGCCACCGGCTTCAGCCGCTGGAGGTCGGTCCAGGTCATCACGCCCGGGTTGAGGTGGGGCAGCAGGCCCGTCTCTTCCAGGACCCGGATCGCCATGGCACGTACGTACGCGAGGGTGTCGTCGTACCCCTCCGCCTCCAGCCACTCCCGCGCCTCGGGCCAGCGGTCCTCGGGGCGGTCGCCGAGGGTGAACAGCGCCTCCTTGCAGCCCATCGCCGCACCCTCACGGGCGATGGCCAGCACCTCGTCCGGGGACAGGAACATCCCGTGGCCCGCGCGGCGGAGCTTGCCGGGGACGGTGACGAAGGTGCAGTAGTGGCACTTGTCACGGCAGAGGCGGGTGAGCGGGATGAAGACCTTGCGCGAGTACGTGATCACGCCCGGCCGGCCCGCCGCTTCCAGGCCCGCGTCCCGGACGCGGGCGGCGGACGCCGCGAGATCTCTCAGGTCGTCGCCGCGCGCCTGGAGCAGGACGGCGGCCTCGGTGGCATCGAGGGCGACACCGTCACGGGCACGTTTGAGCGCGCGCCGCATGGCGTTGGAGGTGGGGCGTCCGCTCTGAGGATCGGTCATGAACCGAGCATACGAGCGAGGCGCGCGCGCCGGGCCAGGGCCTCGGGTGGATTGCCGGAGCGGATCGCCGCAGGGTGGTGGTCGCGGGGGCTTGCGGGGGCTTGGGAGGGCTTGCGGTGTTCTCGCGGGGGCTTGCGGGGGCGCTCGCCGGGGGCGGGGCGCTGGGGGGGGTCGGGTCTCGGAGGGTGGGGGCGCCGGAGGGCCTGGGGTACCGGAGGGCGGGCGCCGAGGGCCGGGCCTCGGAGGGCGGGGGTGCCGGAGGCCTGGGTCCCGGGGGCCGGGGTCTCGGCGGGCGGGCGCCGGAGGGCGGGGCGCCGGGAGCCGGGCCTCGGAGGGTGGGGGTGCCGGAGGGCCTGGGGTGCCGGAGGGCGGAGGCATCGCGGGCCTGGGTCCCGGAGGGCGGGCGCCGGAGAGCGGGCGCCGGAGGGGCGGGGGCGTCGCGGGCCGGGGGCGCCAGAGGTCGGGGAGCCCGGGGCCGGGGCGCCGAAGGGCAGGGGCGCCGGAGGCCGAGGGCGCCCCGAGCTGGGGCCCGCACCTCCGACGCCTTCACTCGTGCGGGCCGACTCACCGAATGAGAGCCGTGACACGGCGTCCTCACGCCTAGTGTCGGCACGGTGATGGAAACGATCGTCCTCGGCATCGGCGAAACCCTCGTACGCGACGACCGCCACTGGGCGTCCTGGGCCAACTGGCTCGGCGTCCCCGCGCACACGCTCAGCGCGCTGGTGGGCGCGGCCGTCGCCCAGGGGCGCGACGCCACGGACGCGCTGCGGGTGCTGCGGCCGGACATGGACGTCGACGAGGCCTACCTCGCCCGCGTGGCCGCCGGGCGCGGTGAGCACCTCGACGAGTCGGACCTCTACCCGGACGTGCGGCCGGCGCTCGCGGAGCTGCGGGCGGCGGGGGTGCGGGTCGTCGTGGCGGGGAACGGGACGGTACGGGCCGGGGAACTGCTGCGGGCGCTCGACCTGCCCGCGGACCTGGTGGTGACCTCGGACGAGTGGGGCGTACGGAAGCCGGACCCGGCCTTCTTCGCGCGGGTGGTGGAGGTGTCCGGGGCCGAGCCGGCCGCGACGCTGTACGTGGGCGACCACCCGGCGGACGACCTGTTCCCGGCGGCCGCGGCGGGGCTGCGGACGGCGCATCTGCGGCGGGGGCCGTACGGGCACTGGTGGGCGGAGCATCCGGACGTGGTGGGGACGGCTGACTTCCGGGTCGACGCGTTGACGGAGCTTGCGGGGGTGGTGGACGCGGTGGGGGGTGAGGCGGGCCGCCGTCCCCCGGCCCGTCCGGCCTCCGAGGACGGAAGCGGGCGGGTGGGGGCCGGGTCCGGGAGCGGGGGCGGCTCCGGGAGCGGGAGCAGGACTGAGGGCGGGCGCCTTGCGAGGGTCTCGCACCTGCGGGGCCTCTGAGCACCGGGCCGCCGGGCCGCCGGGCCCACCCCGGCAACGGTTCCGTCCTCGAACGCCGGACGGGCCGGGGTGGGTAAGCCGGGTGCCCGCCCGGCCCTCGTCAGTGCCCGACCGACCCAGGTCAGTGCCCGACGAGCCAGGATGGGCCGGTTGAGCCGGGTCGGGCCAGGCCTGGCAGGGCCACACCAAGCCGGGCAGGGCCAGGCCAGGCGGGGCCGGGCCAAGCCGGGCCAAGCCGGGCCAAGCCGGGCCAAGCCGGGCCAGGCCGGGCCGGGCCAGGCCGGGCAGGGCCAAGCCGGGTCGGGCCGAGCAGGGCCAGGTCGGGCCGAGCCAAGCCGGGTCGGGCCAAGCAGAGCCGGGCACGCCAAGCCGGGCAGGGCAGGCCGGGCCAGGTCGAGCCGAACCAAGCAGGGCCGGGCCAGGCAGGGCAGGACCGAACCAGGCCAGGCCAGGCCAAGCCGGGCCGAGCCGCCCCGAAGCTGCCGCCCCGAAGCCGTCGGCCCGGCCAGGCCCGGAGCTACCGGCCCGTCACGCCGGGTCCACGCGGGAGACCGTGCCGCCGATCGCCAGCACGTACAGCTCCCCGTCACCCGCCTCCACGAACGAGATCACCTCGCCGCCCTGGACCCCCAGGTCGCCCTCGTCCGTCACCTCGCCGTTCTCGATCCGGAGCGTGCGGAGCGTGCCGTCGCAGTAGTCGCTGAAGACGTACTGGCCCGCCAGGTCCGCGATCGCCTCGCCCCGGTAGACGAACCCGCCCGTCACCGAGCAGCCCAGGCCGCTGCGGTCGTACTCGTGGACCGGGGGCACGTGGTTCGCCGGCTCCGTGCCGCCCCGGAACGGGTGGTTGCCCTCCATCGAGGACCAGCCGTAGTTCTCGCCGCCCTCGCTGTCCGCCGGGGCCCAGTCGATCTCCTCCCACTCGCTCTGGCCCACGTCACCGATGAGCAGGTCGCCCGTGCCCGCGTCGAAAGAGAACCGCCACGGGTTGCGGAGCCCGTACGCCCATATCTCGTCCCGCGCGTCCTCCTCCGCCACGAACGGGTTGTCCGCCGGGATGGCGTACGGCTCCCCGCCGCCCGGGTCGATCCGGAGCAGCTTGCCGAGCAGGGTGTCCAGGTTCTGGCCGTTGCCGTGCGGGTCGCCGCCCGAACCGCCGTCGCCGAAGGCGATGTAGAGGTAGCCGTCGGGGCCGAACTTGATGTCGCCGCCGTTGTGGTTCGGGTACGGCTGCTCCTGGGTGAGGACCGTGCGCCGGGTGTCCGGCTGGAGTTGACCGTCCTCCACCGCGAACTCGTCGATGGTGCTGGTGCCTTCGAGGTCCGTGTACGAGATGTAGAAGTGCGCGAACTCCGGGTCGAACGCCACGCCCAGCAGGCCGCGTTCGCCGTCGGTCGTGGTCTCGGCGGAGATGTCGAGGACCGGTTCGCCGAGGCCCTGGTCGCCCAGGACCCGTACCGTGCCTGCCCGTTCGGCGATCCAGACCTTGCCGTCCGGGCCGGCCGCACCGGCCGACGGGCTCTGGGCCGTGGCCACTTCGGTGAGCGTGACCGAGGCCTGCGGGGGCGGTGCGGTGGGCCCTTCCGTCGACGCCGACGCCGTCGTCAGAGCCGTCAGGGTCAGGGATGCGGTGAGGACGAGAGCGCCGATGATCGCCGAGCTTCTGGTGCGAACTTTCACCGTGGCCTCCTGGAGGCGGCGAGTGGGGGAGTTCACCCTGGCTGCTCCGGGCAGAGTTCGGTGGGGGTGCCCGCGCCAGTATGCAACCGGGGTGGGGGCGTGTGCCACTGGCTACGGACGAGAGTACGGGGGCCGGTGCGGCCTGGCCTAGGCCAATGCACGGTCCGATCTCGCGAAGGGCACCGGCCGAGCGACCGACCTCGCGGCGGAATCCGGCCGGGCGACCGACCTCGCGGAGGAGACCGATCGGACGGCCGACCCCGTGCAGGAAACCGGCCGGACAACCGACCTCGCCGAGAAGACCCGCCGGACCACCGCCCCCGTGAAGGAGACCCGCCGGACAACCGACCTCACCGAGGAGTCCGGCCGTAGGCCCCTACTCCCCCAGCACCGCCTCCATCACCTTCTTCGCGATCGGCGCTCCGAGGCGGCCACCGGAGATGTCCGAGCGGGAGATGTCCATGTCCGTCGGGTCGATGAAGACGGCGACGGCGACCGAACGGCCGTCGTCCTTCTTGCCGTAGCTGACGAACCAGCCGTACGGGACCTCGTCGCGCACGTTCACGCCGCGCTGGGCGGTGCCCGTCTTGCCGCCGACCGTGACACCGTCGATCAGGGCGCGCTGCGCGCTGCCCTCCTTCGCGGTGTACTCCATCATCTCCTGGACCTTCTTCGCCGTCTCGGGCGAGACGGCCTGGCTCATCTCCGCCGGCTCGTTCGTCTCCAGCGTGGACAGGTCCGGGCCCTTCAGCTCCTCCACGATGTACGGCTGCATCAGCTTGCCGTCGTTGGCGAGCGCCGCCGTCACCATCGCCATCTGCATCGGGGTGCTCGTCAGGCTGCCCTGGCCCATGCCGGTCAGGGCCGTGCCGGGCTTGTCGAGCTTCTCCGGGTAGAGGCTCTTCGTGGCGAGCATGTCGCCGAACTCCTGCGCGTACACGTCCTCGTTGAAGCCGAACTTCTCCGCCGTCTCCCGCATCCGGTCCTCGCCCAGCTCGGCGGCAGCGTCGAGGAAGACGTTGTTGCAGGAGTACTGCATGGCGGTCTTCATGGACGCCTTGTCGCAGATGCCGTCCCCCGCCTCGCTGTCGATCTTGTTCGTGGAGAGCGGCAGCGGGTACGGCGAGACCGCCTTCGTCGGGGCGTCCACGTCCGTGACCACGCCGTGCTCCAGCGCCGCGGCCGCCGTGAGGATCTTGAAGGTCGAGCCGGGCGGGAAGGTCTCGCGCAGCGGGCGGTTGACCAGCGGCTTGCTCTTGTCGTCGAGGAGCGCCTTGAAGCGGTCGCTCTCCTTGAACGAGATCCCGGCGAAGGCCTCCGGGTCGTACGAGGGCGTCGAGACCAGGGCCAGCACCTTGCCGGTGCGCGGGTCCAGGGCGACGACCGCGCCCCGGGCGCCCAGGTCGGTCAGCCCCTTGTAGCCGGCCTTCTGCGCCTTGGGGTCGATCGTGGTGATCACGCTGCCGCCGCGCCTCGGCTGCCCCATCAGGACGTCCTTGGCGTGCCGGAAGGCGAAGCGGTCGTCCTGGCCGCTGAGGACGCTGTCGTACGTCCGCTCCAGCAGCGAGGTGCCCTGGGCCTGGGAGGCGTAACCGGTGACGGGCGCGTACATCGGCCCGTCCTTGAACGTCCGCCGGAACTTGTAGTCCCTGCTCTCCGTCTCCTTCGAGCCGGTGATCGCCTTGCCGCCGACGATGATGTCGCCGCGCGGGGTGGAGAACCGCTCGAACCGGACCCGATTGTTCCGCTCGTGCTGGGACAGCTCCACACGGTCGACCTGCTGGAGCCAGTTCGCCCGCAGCAGCAGCGCCAGCACCAGCAGCCCGCAGAAGATGGCTATGTGCCGCAACGGCCTGTTCATTCCACTCCCCACCCAGGCGGGCCCACCGCCCGCACGCACGAAAGCGCGTGCGGGCCGGGCCCACGTATGCGATCCCCCGGGAGTAAGGATGCCTTGTCGGCGCCCCCGGTTGCACAGGGCCCGTGCGGCCGGGCCCCGGGGGGCCTCAGAGGTAGGCCGCGTACCCGTCCAGGACCCGCAGCACCTCCGGCTCGCCGGCCGGGGGCAGCTGGAGCACGACCTCCTCGATGCCCAGGTCGGCGTAGTGGGCGAGCTTCCCTGGGGCGGGGACGACGGCGTACGGCACCACCTGGAGCTCCTTCGGGTCGCGGCCCGCCTCCTCCCAGGCCGCCCGCAGCTTCGGGACGGACTCCGTCAGCCCCCGGCCGCCGATGGGCAGCCAGCCGTCGGCGTGCTCCGCGATGGCCGCGAACAGCTTCGGGCCCGCCCCGCCGCCGATCAGCGTGCGCGGGCCGGCGACCGGCCCGCGCGGCGCCCGCACCGGTTTCGGGAACGCGAAGCTCGCCTGCACCGACCCGAACTCCCCCTCGTACGCCGTCGGTTCGGCCGACCACAGCGCCCGCATCAGCGCCAGCCGGTCGCCCGTCAGCTCCCGGCGCGTGGACCACTCGACCCCGTGGTCGGCGGCCTCCTCCACGTTCCAGCCGTAGCCGACGCCGAGCGTGAAGCGGCCGCCGGAGAGGTGGTCCAGGGTCGCCACCTGCTTGGCCAGGTCGATCGGGTCGTGCTGGGCGACCAGGGTGATCCCGGTGCCGAGCGTGATCCGTTCGGTGACGGCCGCCACCTGGCCGAGCGCCACGAAGGGGTCCAGGGTGCGGCCGTACTCGCGGGGCAGGTCACCGCCCGCCGGGTACGGGGTGCGGCGGCTCACCGGGATGTGGGTGTGTTCGGGCAGGTAGAGCCCGGCGAACCCGCGCTGTTCCAGCTCGCGCGCCAGCCGCACGGGGGTCACCGTCTCGTCGGTGAGGAAGATGGTTGTGGCGATCCGCATCGGACACCTCCGTCGTCTGTACGAGGGGCCAACGTAAGCCGTGGGCCGGTGAAATCCGAGACCCCTTTCCGCGCTCGCCGCCGAGTCCCCTCCGCCCTGTCACTCCCCCCTCCGTCCTGTCACTCCCCCCTCCGGCTCTCTTCCGGTACGAGGGGCGCGGGAGGGGGGAAGCAAGGGACCATGGGGAGCCGACCTGGGAAAGGACGTGGGATGCGGATGGGGCTGGGGCTGGGGTTCTTCCTGTTGCCCGCAGGTGGTGCGCTGAGCCTGACCGGGGTGTTCCTGGGCAACAGCACGCTGATCAACCTGAGCTGGATCATGTGGATGGCCGGTGTCCTGCTGCTGATCGCCCAGCGCTACCGCCGCCCTCCGGACCCGCGGGAGCTGGCCGTCGCCGCTGCCGCCGGGGACGCCCGTGCGGTACGAGGGCTGCGCACGCTCGCCCTGGACGCGCGGAGCCAGGGGCGGCCGGAGGCGGCGGAGCGGATGCTGCGGCAGGCGGCGAAGGCCGGGGACGTGGAGTCGATGTGGGAGCTGGGCCGGCTGCTCCAGGAGCGCGAGGGACCGGCTGCGGCGGAGCCCTGGTACCGGATGGCCGCCGGGCGCGGCCATGTCGTCGCCAGGCGGCTGTTCCGGGCGGGCGGCGAGCTGAACCCGGACGGGACGAGCCCGCTGTAGCCGTATCTGCGCCGCAGCTGTGCCGCACCTGCGCCGTGCGCACGTCATCCGAGCGGCACAGGTGTGGCAGCCCCCTTCCCCTCCGGCCCCGGCCCCGGCTCCGGCCCGGCCCGGCCCGGAGTGATCCCCGATGCCCCGGGGGACGGCCGCCACCGCCGTAGGTGATGCCCCGTCAGGCAAGGGGCCGAGAGGGCTTTCCATGGCGTTGGTCACAGGAAAAACACAGCAACGGAGAGCAACTGCCCCCTTTTGCTCTCTCTGTCTGCCGGCGTTGGCGTCGCCCCGCCCGCCGGGGCCGGGAAATGCCCACCGTACGTTCGTACGTCCGCCATACCATCACCACAGGCCACCCGTGTGATCTCCACCGCCGGGGCGGCCCCACCCGTTCTTCGTCCCGATATCAAAAGGGCTCATGTGAAGATTCGCCGCATTCTCGCCACGGCCGTCGCCGTCGCCGTGACGACGCCCGCCGTCATGCTCTCCGTCACCCCCGCGTTCGCCGACACCCAGCCCGCCGCGCAGGCGGACGCACAGGCCCGGTCGCAGGCCAAGCCGACCGTCAAGGAGCTCGAAAAGGCGGCGGCCGAGGCGCAGAAGGCGTACGAGACGGCCCTCGCGGCCAAGGAGGCCGCGTACCAGGCGGTGGAGGAGGCGTTCTCCGACACCGCGCCCCACGCGGTGACGGCCAAGGCCGCCCGCAAGGCCGCGGAGGACGCGGCCACCGCGAAGGACACCGCCGACCAGGCGGTCGTGGACGCGCGGACCGCGCTCGACGACCTGACCGAGGACGCCACCGAGGAGGAGAGGACCACCGCGCAGAAGGCCCTCTCCGAGGCGGAGGCGGCCGCCGCGACGGCGGCGACGGCCAAGACCACGGCCGACGCCGACGCCAAGGCCGCCGCCACAGCCGCCGATGACGCACGGATCGCCGCGCTGCGGGCGGACAACACGGCGCAGAAGACCCTGGATGAGGCGCTCGCCGCCAAGAAGGCCGCCGACGCCGCCCTGGCCCGCGCCAAGGAGGAGGAGGACCAGGGCGACGGGGAGTGCGTGGACGAGCCGGGCCTCACCACGGTCGTGACCGGCTTCCCCTCCACGGTCACCGCCGGTACCTCCACCACCTTCTCGGTCCGGGTGTCCAACGGCACCGGGAAGGACCTGGGCCAGGTCCTCACGTACGCGGGTGTCCACGCGACCGACAAGACCGGCGTCAAGGACATCGCCACGTACCTGAAGCTGACGTGGTCCACCGCCGCGTCCCCGAAGTGGCAGAACGTCGACGGCGACCTCTACATCGACGCCATCGGCGGGCTGAAGCAGGGCAGCCACGCCGACATCAAGCTGCGCCTCGACGTCGACGCCAAGTCCCCGGCCGGGCAGGGCCTCACCTTCATCGCGGGTGACTACTTCAACGAGGACGGCTCCTGCGGTCTGACGCCCGACGCCGCCGTCAACGAGTTCGACATCAAGGCGGCGGCCGTGAAGCCCGTCACCAAGCCGACCCCCACGCCCAGCACGAGCGCCCCGGTCGCCGGCTCCGGGGTCACCCCGCAGGGCTCGGGTTCGAGCGTTCCGGTGAACACCACGAGCGGCACCCTCGCCGCGACCGGCTCGTCGGACACCACCACGGAGATGGCCCTGGCGAGCGGCGCCGCCGTCGCGCTCGGCGCCGGGGCGATGTTCCTCGCGCGCCGCCGCAAGGCGGGGGCCGACGCCTGAGCCACACCTGAGGCGTAGGGACACAACGAGAAGGGGCCTCATCGCGTGCCGCGGTGAGGCCTCTTCGGCGTACGCCCGGTTCCGAAACCGCTTGCCCTGAAGCGCACTCCACCTCTTAGAGTGCCGCGAGGCCCCGGCCGAACGTGCCAGGGTTCCACGGAACGAAGGAGCGGCCATGCGCTATCGCACACTCGGCGGCACCGGCATCAAGGTAAGCGCGCACTGCCTCGGCACCATGATGTTCGGCGCGGTCGGCAACCCCGATCACGACGCGTCCGTACGGGTCATCCACGCCGCCCTCGACGCGGGCATCAACTTCGTCGACACGGCGGACATGTACTCCTCCGGCGAGTCCGAAGTCATCGTCGGCAAAGCGCTCAAGGGCCGTCGCGACGATGTCGTCCTCGCCACGAAGGTCCACTTCCCGATGGGCGACGACCCCAACCGGGGCGGGAATTCCCGGCGTTGGATCGTCAAGGGGGTGGAGGAGAGCCTGCGCCGCCTCGGCACCGACTGGATCGACCTCTACCAGGTCCACCGCCCCGACCACACGACGGACATCGAGGAGACCCTCTCCGCGCTGACCGACCTCGTGCGGGCGGGCAAGATCCGTACGTTCGGCTGCTCGACGTTCCCGGCGGAGGAGATCGTCGAGTCCCATGTCGTCGCCGAGCGGCGGGGGACGGGCCGGTTCAGGACCGAGCAGCCGCCGTACTCGATCCTCGCCCGGGGCGTCGAGAAGTCGGTCCTCCCGGTCTGCCGCCGCTACGGCATGGGCGTCCTCACCTGGAGCCCCCTGGCATCCGGCTTCCTGACCGGCAAGTACCGCAAGGGCGGGACCATCGACCTGTCAGCCGGCCGCGCGGCCCTGCACCCCCACCGCTTCGACCCGTCGGCCCCGCTGACCGCCGCCAAGCTGGAGGTCGTGGAGCAGCTCGTGGCCGTCGCCGACAGCATCGGCACCACGCTGCCCCAGCTGGCCGTCGCGTTCCCCATCGCCCACCCCGCCGTCACCTCGGTGATCATCGGCCCGCGCACGATGGACCAGCTGGAGGGCCTGCTGAAGGGCGCCTCGCTGACCCTGGACGACGAGACCCTCGACCGCATCGACGCGATCGTGGCCCCGGGGACGGACGTCTACCCGCCCGACGGCGTCTGGACCCCGCCGTCACTGACCGAGGTCCCGCTGCGCAGGCGGCCGGTGGGCGACCGCGCGGGAGCGTAGGGGCCTCCCCGCGCGGAGCATAGGGATCTCCCCGCGCGGGAGCACAGGGATCTCCCCGCGCGGGAGCACACGGGTCTCAACTCGTCTGCCAACTCGCCTGCCGACCGGCCTGCCGACTGACCTGCCGGCCGGCCGGCCAACTCGCCTGCCGACTGGCCCGCTTCGCCACAAAGGGCGCATCGGGCCAGTGCGGGGATTCAAGCGCTGCACGGACCTTGCCAGGGCCACTCCCCTCCTTCTATCTTCACGTGAGAAAGCGCTTTCTATCTTCCACGAGAACCCCCTCCCCCACCCAGGGGAGCGCTCCCACATGTCATGTACGCGACATGCAGCTCACGCGGTCGCGTCATGCCCTTCCGCACCCACCATCCGAAGACGAATGGGGAGACGAACATGAGACGACCAGTCGCACGGCGGTTGCAGGCCGCCGTCGCCACCCTGGCCCTCGCGGCCGCCACCGGCGTGGTGCTGACGACGGCGCCCGAGGCCTCGGCGGCGACCGGCAGCGCCACCGGGTACGCCACCCAGAACGGCGGGACCACCGGCGGCGCCGGCGGGCAGACCGTACGCGCCACCACCGGCACCCAGATCCACGCGGCCCTGTGCGGGCGGGCCAGCAGCAGCACCCCGATCGTCATCGAGGTCGAGGGCACCATCAACCACGGCAACACCACCAAGGTGTCCGGCAGCAGCTGCAACACCGCCGCCGACGTGATCGAGATCAAGCAGGTCAGCAACGTCACGCTCGTCGGCGTCGGCAAGGGGGCTGTCTTCGACCAGCTGGGCATCCACCTGCGCGAGGCAAGCAACGTCATCATCCAGAACGTGACCGTCCGGAACGTCAAGAAGTCCGGTTCGCCCACCTCCAACGGCGGTGACGCCATCGGCATGGAGAAGGACGTCCGCAACGTCTGGGTCGATCACGCCACCCTGGAGGCGTCGGGCGGGGAGTCGCAGGGGTACGACGGCCTCTTCGACCTCAAGAACAACACGCAGTACGTGACCCTCTCGTACAGCATCCTGCGCAACTCCGGCCGTGGCGGGCTCGTCGGATCGAGCGAGACCGAGCTCTCCAACGGCTTCATCACCTACCACCACAACCTGTACGAGAACATCGACTCCCGTGCGCCCCTGCTGCGCGGCGGCATCGCCCACATCTACAACAACCACTACGTCAAGCTCAACGACTCCGGCATCAACTCCCGCGCCGGGGCCCGCGCCAAGGTGGAGAACAACTACTTCAAGAACTCCAAGGACGTGCTCGGCACCTTCTACACCGACGCGGCCGGATACTGGCAGGTCAGCGGCAACACGCTCGACAACGTGACCTGGTCCAGCCCCGGCAGCAAGACCAACCCTGCCGGGCCCGACATGAAGTCCACCACCACGGTGAGCATCCCCTACAACTACCGCGCGGACGCGGCCAGTTGTGTGCCGGACGTCGTCAGCCGGACGGCGGGCGCGGGCACGGGGCTGAAGGTCTCCGACGGCAACTGCTCCCCGCAGACCCCGACCCCGGGACCGACCGACCCGACTCCGGGGCCGACCGATCCCACCCCCGGGCCGACCGACCCCGCACCGCCCACCGGAACCAACCTCAGCATCGGCGCCGGCTCCGACGGCTCCAGCAAGGCCGCCGGCACCAGCTACGGCGACCTGCGCGACGGCAACCTGAACACCTACTGGTCGCCCGTCGGCACCACCGGCTCCGCCTCGATCAAGTGGCCCTCCGCCACCGCCGTGTCCTCGGTCGTCATCCGCGAGGCGGCGGGCTCCACGGGCACCGTCAAGGGCTGGCGGCTCCTGAACGCCGACACCGGAGCGGTCCTGACCTCCGGCAACGGTGCGGGGACCATCACCTTCCCCCGCACCACCCTGCGCAAGATCACCTTCGAGATCACCAGCTCGACCGGCACCCCGAAGATCGCCGAGTACGAGACCTACGCGGGCTAGCCCCGCACGTCCTGCCCATCCCGCACGCCCCACCCATCCCCCACATCCCCCACATCCCGCGATCGTCCGTTCCCGACCCGCATCCCCCACGTACCCGGGAGGTGCGGGTCCCGGGCGTCCAGCCAGCGGGCCGGTGTGTGGGCGCGGGCCTCGGCCGCGCCGAGCTGCGGCCGGTTCGCGGGGACGGTGACGCGGGCGCCGGGGCCGGAGTTGCGGTACTCGGCGAAGCGCTGCTCCTGCCAGGGGAAGCCCGCGGACATGGTGGCGTACGGGGTCACGGCGTCGATCCCCGGGCCGAGGTGGCTGTCCCGCACGGTCAGCATCGGGCGCGCGGTGAGGTCCGACGACGGCACCCAGGGGCGGGCCAGCTTGTAGTACGCGTCCGGGGCGGTGCTCGTGACCCGGGAGCGCAGGACCAGGAAGCCGTACGGGTTGGGCCCGGCGGTGCTGGGTGCGAAGACGAAGCCGTACGGGGCCGAGGCCAGGTCGGTGCGGGTGAGCGCGCGGAAGTGGCACCGGTCGAAGACGGCGGTCGCGCGGCCGAAGACGAAGTCGACGTCACCCTCCACGTAGCAGTCGCGGTAGTAGTGGCGGGCGAACGCGGTGAGGGCGAGGGAGTCGGCGTACAGGGTGTCCTGGTGGCCGAGGAACCGGCAGCGGTAGAACGCCGACCGGTCGCCCTGGACCTTGATGGCGACGGCCTGCGTGCCCGTGTACTCGGGGTTGTCGGAGCGCAGCCAGTCGTTGGCGAACGTCAGGTCACGGGCGGTGAACCCGGCCGCCTGGACGGTGACGGAGGCCGATCCGCTGGTGCCCAGGGTCCCGGTGCCGTCGGGTGTCGGTGTGCCCGCCGCGTTGTCGTACACGAGCACGGTGTCCCGGGCGTCACCGCTCGCGCCGATCAGAGTGAGCCCCGCGTGGGCGGGGCCGATGAGGACCGTCGCCCGGTAGACGCCGGGGGCGATCACGATGGTGCGGCCGGTGGCGGTGCCCTTGCCTGTGCCTGCGCCCGCTCCTGTGCCTGTGCCCGTGCCTGTGCCGGCGGCGCTGGTGGCGGTCGTCGCGTCCACGGCGGACTGTACGTCGGTGTGGTCGCCCCGGCCGTACGGGTCGACGTACAGCGTGCGGGGGTCCCGGCGCCGGGCGGGTGAGCCGTGGCGGCCGAAGGGGTGGGGGCGGTGAGCGGTCCCGGCCTGGGCGACCGGGGCGCCGAGGGCGAGGGCGGCGGCCGTTCCGGCGAGCAGGGTGAGGGCGGTGCGCCTGCTGGGCGTGGTGGGGCTGCTGGGCATGGGTCCTCCTCGGGGTGAGCGGCGAAAGGCCGGAGCGGCGCTCTCCGGGATGGTGGAAAGCATGCGGTGCCGCTCCGGCCGGTTTCAGGGGCCTACAGGGTTCTGCGCTCGGTCAGTTCGGTCAGTTCGGTCAGTGGCCGGTCGCCCTGCCCGCCCCGGCCTTGAGCGCCACGAGCACCGGAACGAGGAGCGGGTGGTGGACCGCCGTCCGCAGCTTCGGGGTCCAGCCGGCGCCCTCGGTGAGGTGCTCCTCGGGAACGCCCGCGTTGTGGACGGCGATCAGGTCGGTCTTGCGCCCGTTGACGTAGTTGTCGCCGGCCGTGAGCGAGGACTCCGACCACTTCTTCAGGATCGTCGCCCGGTCCACGCCCCGGTTGAGCGTGAACGCGTTGTGCTCGGCGACCAGTTGGGACTCGGCGCCGATGCCGTACGTGTAGCCGTAGGCGCTGCCCGTCGTCGCGACGAAGTGGTTGTTGTACGAGTCGACCTGGCCGAACCGGACGCGCGGGGCCCGCTCGTTGACGTCTTTGAAGAGGTTGTGGTGGAGCGTGACGCGGAGCTTGCCCCGGTCGTCGGCGCCCGCGCTGTCGCTGTTGCCGATGAGCATGGTCTTGTCGTGGTCCTTGAGGACGTTCCACGAGACGGTGACCAGGTCGGCGCCGCGCACGATGTCGAAGAGGCCGTCGTGCTGCTGGTACACCTGGCCGAAGTAGTGGGGCTGGTCGACGTCGGGGCGGCCGCCGTCGCTGAAGGTGTTGTGGTCGACCCAGACGTGGCGGGAGCCGTACACGACGAGGTTGTCGTACTCCGCGTTCCAGGCGCCCCCGGCCCCGTCCGTGGGGTCCCACTGGGGGAAGCAGTCGTAGGTGTCCTCGAAGGTGATGTTGCGGATGATGACGTTGGAGACGTCCCGCACCTGGAGCCCGGCACCGACGATCTTCGGGTTCTTGCCCACGCCGACCAGGGTGGTGTTGGAGGGGACCTTGATGTTGACGGCGGCCGCCTGGAGCTTCGCGGAGGCGCCCCGGGCCTCCTCCAGCGGGCCCGAGGGGATCGCGTCGCGGCCCCAGACCTCGGGGTCGTAGGCGGCGAGGTACTTCTCCAGCGTGTAGCCGCCGGTCTGGTACTGCTCGCAGCCGATCGGTGTGCCGTTGGCGTCGGAGTTGCCGTGGACGGTCCCGGAGATCCTGACGATCTTCGGTGCGTCGCCCGCCGCCGCGAACGCGGCGATGAGTTCGGCCCGGTTGGTCACGGTGTAGACGTGCTCGGGGGCGGCGTCCGCACCGCCCGTGGTGGAGCCCTCTGCGGCGGCCCAGCCGTCTCCGGCGGGCAGGACGGCGCGCTCGATCCCCGTGCCGTGGGGGTGGGGGTGCGGGCGCGGGGTGGTGGCCTGGGCCGGGGCGCTCATGGCGAGGGCCAGCGAGGCGCAGCCCAGGGCCACGGCGATGGCGCGGGTGCGGGTGTGGCGTGTGCGTGCGGGCATGGCGAATCCTTCTCTGTCGTCGAGGGAGGAAGAGGGAGGGGAAGGGGGAAGGGGGGAAGAAAGGCGGGGAGGGCGAGGATCAGCAGCGCGGGTGACCGTCAGGCCGGGCCGTCCCAGGTGATCCACTCCGCCGGGACCGGGTCGTCCAGGCGGCGCAGGTCGCGGGCGCCGAGCACGCGTCCGGCCAGCAGGGCGCGGGCGGTCATCCGGGCCACCTCCACGGCGCCGACCGGCCTGAAGTGGGTGTTGTCCTGGGCGCCGTCGGGGTGGTTGGGCGACTCCCCCGGTGCCAGCCACAGGAAGTACGGCTCGGTGCCGTCCGGGCCGAGCTCCTGCCAGCGGGCGAGGGAGAGCGCCTGGACGTCGACCAGCGGGACGCCCTCCTCGGCCGCCAGGGCGCGCATCGCCGCCGGGTACTCGCCGAGGGTCGGCCGGGCGGTGCCGTCGTCGGCGAACCGGCGGCGCTCGACCGAGGTGACGAACACCGGCTGCGCCCGTCGTGCGCGGGCGCCCTTCACGTACTGGCGCAGGTGCTCCTGGTAGGTGGTGTACGGGTCCGTCCCACGGGCCGGGTCCTCGGTCTTCTGGTCGTTGTGGCCGAACTGGACGAGGACCAGGTCTCCCGGGCGGACCTCGGACAGCAGCGCGGCGAGGCGGCCTTCGTCGATGAAGCTCTTCGAACTGCGGCCGTTCACCGCGTGGTTGGCGACACCGATGCGGCCGGCGAGAAAGAAGGGAAGCGCCATGCCCCAGCCCGTCTCGGGTGCGGCGTCGGCGTGTTTCGCGGCGGCCGTGGAGTCACCGGCGATGTGAACCGTACGGGGGCGGGGCCCGCCACCCCCGCCCCCGCCGCCGTGCGCAAGCGCGGGGGCGGCGGTGAGGGCGAGGGGCAGGGTGAGGAGTGCGGTGGTGGTCTGTCTGCGGGTGAGTGACACGGAGGGCTGCCTCTCGTGGAGGGAGGGCGTGCGTGCATGTCTGCGTACGTATGTACGTGCCTGCCTGCGCAGGGGAGGAACCGGCGGCGGAGCGCGACCCGGACCGCCGCCGGTCCCCGTCATCGGGAGCGGACAGAAGGAGCGGAACAGAGGGGCAGGAAGAGCGGAGACAGGAAGCGGGGACAGGGAGAGCGGAGACAGGGAGAGCGGGGACGGACAGGACGGCGACCGGATCAGCCGTCAACTGCCCGCCATCAACCGCCAGCCGCCAGTCATCAGCCGTCAGCCGTGAGCTGCGTTCCGTCAGCCGTCAGCCGTCAGCCCTCAGCCGTTGCCGATCTCCTTCCACTCCTTGTTGGCGGCGTTCAGCTCCTCGGCCATGCTGTCCAGGAACGCCTTGGCCGTGATCTTTCCGAGCAGCACCTTCTGGAACTCCGGCTCGTTGTCGGCCTTGCTGATGTTGTTCCAGTCGGGCAGGTAGTACGGCAGGTCGACGACCTTCGTGGAGCCGTCGGTCAGGGCCTTCGCGGCCAGCGCGGTCGACTCCGTCTCGTTGATCCACGGGTCCTTCGCCGCTTCGGTGTTGGCCGGGATGGCGCCCGCCGACTCGTTCCACTTGCTGTTGGACTCGTGGGAGGCGGCGAACTCGATGAACTTCCAGGCCGCGGTCTTGTTCCGGCTCGACCGGAAGAGGCCGAGGCCGTCTACGGGGTTGGAGACCTGCACGCGGGTGCCGCCGTCCCCGATGGGGGCGGGTATCCCCGCGAACTTGTCCTCGCCCAGGGCCTTCAGGTGGTCCTGGTAGGAGCCGAGGTTGTGGCTGAGCATGCCGATCGTGCCGGTGTCCCACTGGGCCACCATCTTGGTGAAGTCGTTGTTGACGTCGGCCGCGGGCGTGGTCTTCTTGAAGAGAGCGGCGTACTTCTCCAACGCCTCGATGTTCTTGGGGTCGTTGAGGGTGGTCTTGTCGCCGTTCCAGAACTCGGTGATGCCGGACTGGCCGTAGACGGCGTCGAGCGCCTGGGCGATGGAGCCGGCGCCGCCGCGGATCGTGTAGCCGAACTTGTTGTTCTTCGCGTCGGTGAGCTTCTCGGCCGCCGTGTAGAACTTCGCCCAGGTGTCGGGGACTTCGAGCCCGGCCTGGTCGAACAGGTCGGTGCGGTACCAGAGCACGCCGTTGTTGGCGGACGTCGGTACGGAGTAGATGTCGTCGCCCCGGCCGGCCGCCGCGCGGACGCTCTCGACCATGGACTCCACGAGCTTGCCCTTGAGCGCCGAGTCCTCCAGCCGCTTGTTGACCGGCTCCAGGGCCTCCTGCGACACGATGTTGGCCAGGTAGGCCGTGCCCACCCCGCCGACGTCGGGCAGCCCGCCGCCCGCGATGGCGGTGTCGTACTTGGACTGGACGTCGGCGATCGGGATCGGGACGTACTTGACCTTGATGTCCGGGTTCTGCTTCTCGAAGTCCTTGATGATCTCGGTCCAGATCGCGGTGCGCGGACCACCGTTGTTGTCCCAGAAGGTGATCTCGCCCTTTCCGCTGCCTTCGGTGCCGGAACCGCTGCCGCCGTCACCGCACGCGGTGGCCGTCAGCGCGAGCACCGCGGTGAGGGAGACCGCCGCCGTGGCACGCCCCCGCTGTGTCTTCGAGATGTTCATCGTCGGCTCTTCTCTGTCCGTTGTTCCGAGGGTGAGGTGAGGTGAGGTGAGGTGAAAGTGCGGTGGGGGGTGTCCGTGCGTCAGTCCGTGGTGCGGAATGCGGTGAAGCGGGCCGCTCCGGCGGGGCCCGTCCCGGCCGGTGCGGTGGCGAAGAGGCCGAGCAGGGCCCCGACCCAGCGCCAAGGGGTGGCGGCGAAGACCTGGCCCGAGGGCCGGAACCCGTCGCCGGTGTCGGCGGAGAACCGGCAGCGGGCTCCCGCCGTGACCTCCACGCGGAGCCGGGCCCGGCCGCCGGGGGACGCGCGGGGCTCGGCCGCGTCCCGTTCGTGTGCGGCGACGCCCTCGGCGAAGCGGTGGACGAGGAGGGGCGTCCCGTCCACCCCGGCCTCGAGGCCGATCCAGCTGAAGGCGTCGCCCAGCACGGCGAGCCCGGCCTTGGCGCCCGGCTCGTCGCTGTCCAGCGCGAGATCCACCTCGACGGTGAACTCCTCGGCGGGCAGCCGCTGGACCAGAACGTTGGGCAGCAGCCGCAGATCGTGCGCGTACGCCGTCCGTACGCAGCTGAGCCGCAGCCCGTCCCGCGCGGGCCCCGAACCCTCGGCCTGCCCCGAACCTTCGGCCTGCCCCGGGTCCCCGGTCTGCCCCGGGTCTCCCGCCTGCCCCAGGTCTCCCGCCTGCCCCAGGTCCCCGGCCTGCCCCGGGTCCCCGGCCTCCCCCGCGTCCGCTGTGATCCAGTCGGGCCGAGGGTTGGCCGTCCACTGCCACTGCCTGCCGGGCCGGCCGCCGGGGAAGTCGTCGTCGACGGCGGGCGCCGCCACCGGCTGCTCGGGGGCGGCCGGCTTGGTGTGTACGGCGACGGGTTCGCCCGCGTCGCCGATGACGGGCCAGCCCTCCGCGTCCCAGCGCATCGGCTGGAGGTGGACGACCCGCCCGTACGCGCCCCGGGCCTGGAAGTGGAGGAACCAGTCCTCCCCCGCCGCCGTCCGCACCCAGCCGCCCTGGTGGGGGCCGTTGACGTCGGTACGGCCCTGGGCCAGGACGACGCGTTCCTCGTACGGCCCGAAGAAGTCACGGGACCGGAACGCGCCCTGCCAGCCGGTCTCCACTCCCCCGGCCGGGGCGAGGATCCAGAAGTATCCGTCGTGCCGGTAGAGCTTGGGGCCTTCGAGGGTGAACCAGCCGGGGAGGGCGTCGGCGTCCACCAACGTCGTACCCGGGTCCAGGAGTTCGCGTCCGTCCGGGCTCATCCGGTGGCCGGTGAGGCGGTTCTTGATGCCGGAGCGGGACTTGGCCCAGGCGTGCACGAGGTAGGCCTCACCGCTCTCCTCGTCCCACAGGGGACAGGCGTCGATGAGCCCCTTGCCCGCCTTGAGCAGATGCGGGGCGCTCCAGGGGCCGTCGATGTGCGGGGAGTTGATCTGCTGGATGCCGTGGTCGGGGTCGCCCCAGAAGATCCAGAACCGTCCGTCGTGGTGGCGCAGGGAGGGCGCCCAGACCCCCCGGTCGTGACGGGGGACGGCGAAGTCGGCGGAGGGTTCGAGGCGGTCCAACGCGTGTGCCACGACAGTCCAGTTGACCAGGTCGCGGGAGTGCAGGAGCGGCAGCCCGGGGGCCCGGCCGAAGCTGGACGCGGTGAGGTAGTGGTCGTCGCCGACACGGACGACATCGGGGTCGGACCAGTCGGCGTTCAAGACGGGGTTGCGGTAGGTGCCGTCACCCAGGTCGGCGGTCCAGGGGCGGTGCACGGCATCCTCCTCGGGGGCCCTGCCGCTCATCGGGCCACCGCCCCGCGTGCGTACCCGGCCGCGGTCTCCCGGTCGAGCCTGCCGTCGACGACGACCGTGATGACCCGGCGTACGACGGCGGCCCCGGCGGGTACGGGCAGCCGCTCGTGCGCCGCGAGGGAAGAGCCCACGCCCGGGTACTCGGCGGTCCGCACGAACCACGGGTCGCGCCGGGTCTCCTCGGTCGCCCCCACGAAGACGAGGGTCCAGCCGTCCCCGGCGAGGGCCAGCCAGTCGGCGGTGGCGCCGTGGACCTCGCTCTCGCCCTCGCCCGTGGCGCTGAACACGTCGGGGGGCGCGGCCTCCTTGGGGGCGCGCCAGAAGAACCCGCCGTATCCGGCTCCGGGGCGGCCGTTGGTGGCGGGGCTGCCGATGGAGAGGTCGGTGTCCCCGTGGTTGGTGAGGACGAAGGAGTGGTCCAACTCCCAGGCGGCGGAGTCGACTCGGGTCGCGGTGACCGTGCGGTGCTCGCGCAGCAGTTCCCTACCCGCCGCCTCCCAGCCCAGCTCCTGGGTGAAGCCGTCCGGGCTGCGGTGGGGGCGGGCGAGGTGGCGCTGGACGCCGTGGTTGTCGAGTGCGGTGGGGCCCTGGCCCCGTACGAAGGTGCGGCCGCCCCAGAAGTTGTACCCGGCCACGTCGGGGACGGCGACGGAGACGCCCAGGTGGTGGAGGTGGTCGGCGGGGCGCTCCTCGGTGACGGTGATGCCGCCGAGGGTGGTGACGGGGTGGAGGCGGGGGCGGTCGTGGGCCCCGGGGCCGTACCCGTAGTGGGCGACGGTGGTGGTGCCGCAGGTGAGGGTGGCGGGGAGGTCGGGGAACGGGTCCGTGGCGTGGTCGGTCATGAGGTGGTCGCCTCACTCACCCGGGCCCAGGGGGCGCCCAGCTCGGAGAAGAGGCTGAGGGACTCGGCCCCGGCGGCGACCAGGGCGTCGATGCCCGGCACGACCCGCCGCCCCTCGCCCCTCGGCCCGCTTCGGTCACCGTTCCCGGCGCCCGCCCCGCCACGGCCACCGGCCCCGGCGCCCGCCCAACTGCCGCCGCCCTGCCCGTCGTACCGGGTCTCCCAGGCGCCGGCCGGCAGCGCGGCGGGCTCGGGGGCCGTGCGTACCGCCTCGACGACCCGCATGAACGCCCCCGTGCACGCGGGCGGCACCAGAAGCGGTGTGCCGTGCTCCAGGTGGTCGACGAGGTTCTCCAGCAGGTCGGTCCGGCCGTGGACGGTCTCCTCGGGGCCGTGCCCGGCGCGCTGGACCAGGACGCGGTCCTGCTTGTACCAGAAGGTGATCCGGCCCCGCTCGCCGTGCACGAGGACGTACGGCTCCCCGGCCTGTTCGGCGCAGAGGGTGACGGCGACGGTGACGGGCAGCCCGTCGGCGGTGGTGATGCGGACACTGCTGGTGTCGTCCGCCTCGATGTCGTTGGCCCGGAACAGCTCGGTCTCGATGGACACCACGTCCTGCGCCCGTCCCTCGCAGGCGAGTTCGAGCGCCGTGGCGACGGCGTGGGCCAGCGGGTTGGTGAGGACGCCGTCGACCACGTCCGTCGTACCGAGCCTGCGCCGCCCGGCCCAGGGGGCCCGCCGGTAGTAGGCGTCGTCGCGGACCCACGCCCCGGCGGCGCCGAGGCCGGTGACGGTTCCGATGGCTCCGCTGCGTACGAGGTCGCGGATGGCGGGCAGGGCGTGGGAGCCGAACGACTGGAACCCCACCTGGCAGGCCACACCGGCCTGTTCGACGCCTTCGGTCATCCGCGCGTAGTCGGCCCAGGTCGCCGCGGGCGGCTTCTCCAGCAGGAGGTGGACTCCACGGGCGGCGGCGGTCAGGGCCAGGTCGGTGTGGGTCTGGATGGGGGTGCAGACGATGGCGACCCGGGCCCCGGTGGCGGCGAGGAGCGATGCGAAGTCGGCGGACTGCTCGGGGAGTTCGTGGCTGCCGAAGCCGGCATCGGCAAGCTCCTTCGTCGTCAGCGGCTCCAGCTCGCAGACCCCGGCCAGCCGGACCCGGCCCAGGCTCTGGAGCCGGCGCAGGTTGGCGAGGTGCCAGCGGCCGTGTCCGCGGGCCCCGGCCAGGACCACGGGGACAGGGGCGGAGGTGTCCGCACCCGTGGTGGGGGCGGTCGTCTCCGGGCCCGGGACGGCGGACCGGGTCATGGACGGGTCGCTCATGTGCTGCGTCATCCCTTCACCGCACCGGCGCTGAAGCCCGTGACGAGCCACTTCTGGATGAAGGCGAAGACGATCACCACGGGGACGGCCGCGATGACACCGCCCGCCGCGAGCGCGCCCAGGTCGACGCTGTCCGCGCCGATCAGGGTGTTGAGCCCGACCGGGATCGTCTGCTTGTCCTGCTCGCTCAGGAACATCAGGGCGAACAGGAAGTGGTTCCAGCTGTGGACGAAGGCGAAGGAGCCGACCGCGATCAGCCCGGGGCGCAGCAGCGGCAGCACGACCGCGCGGAAGGCGGTGAAGCGCGAGCAGCCGTCGACCCAGGCGGCCTCCTCCAGGGAGACCGGGACGTTCTTGATGAACCCGCTGATCAGGATGATCGACAGCGGCAGCTGGAAGACCGTCTCCGCGATGACGACACTCGCCAGCGAGTTGATCATCTGGAGGTTGCGGAAGATCTCGAAGAGCGGCACGAGCATCAGCGCGCCCGGAATGAACTGCGAGCAGAGCAGCGCCAGCATGAACGCGCCCTTGATCTTGAAGTTGAACCGGGCCAGGGCGTAGCCGCCCGCCAGGGCGACCAGGGTGGTGGCGATGAGCGTCGCGATCCCGACGATCATGCTGTTCTGGAAGAAGACGGCGAAGCTGCGCTCGTTCCAGACCTTGGAGAAGTGCACCCCGGTCATCGGCCAGGGCACCAGCGAGGTGGAGCCGGCGGGCCGGACGGCGAAGAGCAGCATCCAGTAGAACGGGATGAGCGTGAACAGCAGGTAGAGGCCGAGCGGCAGGTAGATCTGCCAGCGCGGTACGTCGTCGAAGGCGCGCTCACGTCCGGGGCGTCGGCGCGAGGAGGGCGGCGGAGTGGAGTGGCCGGCGGACCGCTGGGCGGTGCCGCTCTTCTCCGTGAGTACGGCGGTCACTTGTGGTCGCCTCCGAACTTGCTCAGGCGCAGATACGCGATCGAACAGAAGAGGAGGATCACGAAGGCGACGGTGGTGAGCGCGGAGGCGTACCCGAAGTCGTGTCCCTCGATGCCGGTGTTGGCGACGTAGAGCGGCAGGGTGGTGGTCACCCCGGCGGGCCCGCCGCCGGTGAGGGTGTAGAGCAGGTCGACGTTGTTGAACTCCCAGACACCGCGCAGCAGGGTGGCCAGGATGATCGCGTCCCGCAGGTGCGGCAGCGTGATGTGGAAGAACTGCCGCAGCCGGCCGGCCCCGTCGACCGACGCCGCCTCGTACAGCTCCTTGGAGACGGACTGGAGGTCGGCGAGGATGAGGATCGCGAAGAAGGGGACCCCGCGCCAGAGTTCGGTGACGGTGGCCGCCCAGAAGACGGTTCCGGTGTCCGAGAGGAGCGAGGTGCCGTACTCGCCGATCCCGGCGTCCGCGAGGTAACGGCTGAAGCCGGTCGAGGAGTTGTAGAGCAGGATCCAGATCGTGCTGGTCAGCACGCCGGAGACGGCCCACGGCGAGAAGACCATGGCGCGGGAGATGCCGCGCCCGATGAAGGTCTGGTTGACGATCAGGGCGAGCGCGAGGCCGAGGAGGAGTTGCAGCGTGACCTGGGTGAAGACCCACTGGGCGCTGAAGCCGAGCGCCGGCCAGAACTTGTCGTCCTCGGTGAAGATCCGCCGGAAGTTGTCGAGTCCGGCGAAGCCGTTCCGCCACGGCTTGGTGACGTTGTAGTTCTGAAGGCTGTAGTAGAAAACGCTGATCACCGGGTAGGCGATGAAGCCCAGCATCAGCAGGCCCGCGGGCGCGATCAGCAGATACGGCAGGCGGCGGGGGCTCGCCGGGCGGCGCCGGGGCGCCTTGGGCGGCGGGGGCGGCGGTGTGGCCACGGCTGCGGATTGGGCCATGACACGTCTCCGATCTCTGGGAAGTGCTGGAAGTGCTGGAAGCGCTGGATGTACGGGGCCTGCGGGGCCTGCGGGGTGCCTGCGGTGTCTGCTCGGGTTGCTGAGGTGGGCCGCCGGGGTCCTGAGGTGGGCCGCCGGGTCCCTGGGGACCGCTGGGGTTCCTGGGGGCCGCTGGTGGCGCCGGTGCCGAAAGCGCTTGCTGACGGGCGCTGGGCGAGCCCGGGGCCGGGGCCCTGGGCGCAAGCGGTCTGCTCGGTGGTTCATCCCGCGTACGGGCAGTGGTCCGGCCCCGCATACAGGTGACGGTCCGGCCCGCGTACGGGGGCGGTCCGGCCCACATACAGGTGACGGTCCACCCCCGTACGAGTTGCGGTTCATCCCGCATACGGGCGGTGGCCCATACCGCATACGGGCGGTGGTCCATACCGCGTACGGGTGGCGGTTCAGCCCGCGCACGGGTGACGGTTCAGCCCGCGTACGGGTCGGGCACTTCCCCCTCCCGGGCCAGGAACGCGAAGTCGCATCCGGTGTCGGCCTGGGTGATCTGCTCCTGGTACAGCGCCCCGTACCCGCGTCCGTAGCGGGCGGGCGGCGGGGACCAGGCGGCCCTGCGCCGCTCCAGCTCCTCGTCGTCCACGTCGAGCCGCAGGAGCCGGGCCTCGACGTCGAGGGTGATCAGGTCGCCGGTGCGGACCAGGGCGAGCGGCCCGCCGACGAAGGACTCGGGCGCGATGTGCAGGACGCACGCCCCGTAACTGGTGCCGCTCATCCGGGCGTCGGAGATCCGCACCATGTCCCGTACACCCTGCTTCAGCAGGTAGTCCGGGATCGGCAGCATGCCGTACTCGGGCATGCCGGGCCCGCCCTGGGGCCCGGCGTTGCGCAGCACGAGCACGTGGTCCGGGGTGAGGGCCAGCGCCGGGTCGTTGATCGTGCGCTTGAGCTCCTTGTAGTCGTCGAAGACGACGGCGGGCCCGGTGTGGCGCAGCAGGTGCGGTTCGGCGGCGATGTGCTTGATGACCGCGCCGTCGGGGCAGAGGTTGCCGCGCAGCACGGCCACCCCGCCCTCCTCGGCCAGCGGGTCGGAACGTTCCCGGATGACGTCGTTGTTGTGGACGGTCGCCCCGTCGAGCTGTTCGCGCAGGGTGGCGTGCGCGACCGTGGGCCGGTCCAGGTGCAGTATGTCGGTGAGCCGGCCCAGGAAGCCGGGCAGGCCGCCCGCGAAGTGGAAGTCCTCCATCAAGTACCGCCCGCCGGGGCGGAGGTCGGCGAGGACGGGCACCGTACGGGCGATCCGGTCGAAGTCGTCGAGCGAGAGCTTGACGCCGGACCGGCCGGCCATGGCGATCAGGTGGATGACCGCGTTGGTGGAGCCGCCGAGCGCGAGGACGGTGGCGACGGCGTCCTCGTACGCCTCGGGGGTGAGGATCTGCGACAACGTCCGCTGCTGCCATACGAGTTCGACGATCCGCAGCCCGGAGGCGGCCGCCATCCGGTCGTGGCCGGAGTCGACGGCCGGGATGGAGCTGGCGCCCGGCACGGTGACGCCCAGCACCTCGGCGGCGGCCGTCAGGGTGGAGGCGGTGCCCATCGTCATGCAGTGGCCGGCGGAGCGGGCGAGGCCGTTCTCCAGCTCGCCCATCTCGCAGTCGCCGATGAGCCCGGCGCGCCGCTCGTCCCAGTATTTCCACATGTCCGTGCCGGAGCCCAGGACTTCGTTGCGCCAGTGCCCCGGCAGCATCGGCCCGGCGGGCACGAAGACGGTGGGCAGGTCGACGGAGGCGGCGCCCATCAGCAGGGCGGGCGTCGACTTGTCGCAGCCGCCCAGCAGCACGGCCCCGTCGACCGGGTAGGAGCGCAGCAGCTCCTCGGTCTCCATGGCGAGCAGGTTGCGGTAGAGCATGGGGGTCGGCTTCTGGAAGGTCTCCGAGAGCGTGGAGACCGGGAACTCCAGCGGGAACCCGCCCGCCTGCCAGACGCCCCGCTTGACCGCCTGAGCGCGTTCGCGCAGGTGGGAGTGGCAGGGGTTGATGTCGGACCAGGTGTTGAGGACGGCGATGACCGGCTTGCCGAGGTGCTCCTCGGGGAGGTAGCCGAGCTGGCGGGTGCGGGCCCGGTGGCTGAAGGAGCGCAGGCCGTCGGTGCCGTACCACTGGTGGCTGCGCAGCTCCTCGGGCGCGATGCGGCGGCCTGCGGGGCCCGCCTTCCGGTCGTCCGCCACGCGCCCTGCGGGGCCCGCCTTCCGGTCGTCCGTCACAGCGACCACCCGGCTATCTGCTCGGCGACCTCGGCGCGCCGGGCCTCGGGCAGGACCCGGCTCGGTGCGCGTACGTCGCGGCGGCAGAGGCCCAGTGCGGACAGGCCCTCCTTGACGACGGTGACGTTGTTGGCGGACTGCTCCTCGGCGCGCAGCTCCTCGAAGCGGCGGATGCGCTCCCACACCTTCATGGCCGCCACGTAGTCCCCGGCGCGCAGCGCCTCCAGCATGTCGAGGGAGACGGCCGGGGCGACGTTGACGAGCCCGGAGGTGAAGCCGGTGGCGCCGGTGGCGAAGTAGGAGGGGGCGTACAGCTCGGCGAGGCCGGCGACCCAGACGAACCGTTCCAGTCCGGCGTCCCGGGCGAAGGCGCCGAAGCGGGCCGAGTCGGGGACGGAGTACTTCACGCCGATGACGTTGGGGCAGGTGTCGGCGAGTTCGGCGAGCCGCTCGCCGGCGAGCTGCGGGTTGCGGATGTAGGGGACGACACCCAGCTGGGGGACGGCCTGGGCGATGGCCCGGTGGTAGTCGACCCAGCCCTCCTGGGCGACGTACGGGTGGACCGGCTGGTGGACCATCACCATGGCCGCACCGGCCTCGGCGGCGTGCTCGGCGTCGGCGACGGCGGTCGGTACGTCGTGTCCGACGCCCACCAGGACGGTGGCGCGGCCGGCGACCTCCTCGAGGCTCAGCTCGGTGACCAGGCGCCGCTCGTCGGGGGTGAGGGCGTAGAACTCCCCGGTGTTGCCGTTCGGGGTGACGATGCGGACACCGCCGTCGAGCAGCCTGCGCATCAGGGCGCGGTGGGTCGCGGTGTCGATGGTGCCGTCCTCGGCGAACGGGGTCACCGGGATCGCCACAACGTCTGCGAGGGCCGCCTTCAGCTCAGAGAAGTCCATGCGGACCGGCCTTTCGTCGAGGTGCTGGGTTCGGTGCGTGTCCAGCAGACGGTTCACGCCGCGTCGCCCCCGTCTTCGTCGTCGGGGAAGGCGCGGCGTACGAACGACGCGATGTGGTGGTGCAGAGCCCCCGCGGCGGCCTCCGCGTCGTCGGCCAGGGCGAGCCGCAGGATCTCGCGGTGCTCGGCCGCCTCCCGCTCCCAGGAGGGGATGGCCGACCAGGCCACGGTGGAGACGAGGGCCGCCTGGTCGCGGACCTCGTCGAGCATCCGGGAGAGCAGCGGGTTGCCGCAGGGCAGGTACAGGGCGCGGTGGAAGTCCCGGTTGGCCAGCGACCTGTCCGCCGTGTCGACCGCCGAGTCGGCCCGCTCCAGGGCCTCCTGGGCCGCCTCCAGCGAGGCCTTGCGGTTGATGGAGCGGCGCAGCGCCTCCGGTTCGAGCAGGAGGCGTACGTCGTAGACCTCGCGGGCCATGGTCGCGTCGACGAGCCGTACGGTGACGCCCTTGTACTGGCTCATGACCACGAGCCCCGTGCCCGCGAGCGTCTTGAGCGCCTCGCGGACGGGGGTCTTCGAC
Source organism: Streptomyces sp. NPDC007346 (assembly GCF_040703535.1). Taxonomy (NCBI): domain Bacteria; kingdom Bacillati; phylum Actinomycetota; class Actinomycetes; order Kitasatosporales; family Streptomycetaceae; genus Streptomyces; species Streptomyces sp. NPDC007346. The sequence goes on along the minus strand of NZ_JBEYKR010000007.1, from coordinate 10,644 downwards.
ACCCCGAACTGCGCGGCGAGTTCCGTCTCCACCAGCGCCTGTCCCGGTCTCAGCTGCGCGGTGAGGATGGCGTGCTTGATGGCCTCCAGCACGTACTGGGTCCGGGACGGGATCGGGGCTGGGGCGAAGGTCATGGGTGACGGGCTCTCACATCTCGCGTATCGCGTCTCATATATGACGTACGAAGTACGACGCGATGAAGCTAGAGCCGCCTGGAATGTTTCGTCAACGCTTCCGACCGAAGAACTTTCGTTCCGTGCGGGGGCCTTGACGGGACCGTCGGCGGTACCTAACTTGTCCACGCATGTGAATGCGATCCACGGATTTGACGCGCCGGGCGGTCATCGGAAGCTGGTGGCGCACCGTGGACGGCCGGCGGCGCCCCCGCCGCCCGCGTACCACCCCCGCGACCCCACATTCACCCCCGCCGCCCCCGTACACCCCCGCGCCCCGCCGGCGCTCCGCTTCGAGGAGACCCCGTATGCCCGCACCCCGCACCGTCCTGCTGACCGGCGCCGCCGGTGGCCTGGGCACCCTGATGCGGGGCCTGCTGCCCGCGTACGGATACGAGCTGCGGCTCCTCGACCTGGTCCCGGTCGACGGGGAACCGGACGCGATCACCGCCGACCTGACCGACCGGAAGGCGCTGCGCGAGGCCGTACGCGGGGTGGACGCGGTCATCCACCTGGCCGGCATCTCGCTGGAGTCGACGTTCGACAAGATCCTGCGCGCCAACATCGAGGGCACGTACAACCTCTACGAGGCCGCACGGGAGGAGGGCGTCGGCCGCATCGTGTCCGCGTCCTCGAACCACGCGATCGGCTACACCCCGCGCCCGCGACCCGGCGACCCGCTGGTCCCGGTCGACACGCCGCACCGCCCGGACACCTTCTACGGCCTGTCGAAGTCCTTCGGCGAGGACCTGGCGCAGCTCTACTGGGACAAGCACGCCCTCGAAACGGTGTCGGTCCGGATCGGCTCCTGCTTCCCCGAACCCACCTCCGTACGGATGCTGTCGCTCTGGATGAGCCCGGCCGACGGGGCACGGCTGTTCCACGCGGCCCTGACCGCCGAGGCCGTCGGCCACACCGTGGTCTACGGCTCGTCCGCCAACACCCGCCTGTGGTGGGATCTGACGACGGCGCGCGCGCTGGGCTACGACCCGCAGGACGACTCGGAGCCGTACGCGGCGAAGCTGGTGGCCGAACAGGGCGAACTGGACCCGGCCGACCCGGCGCACGCGGGGGTGGGCGGCCACTTCCTCACGGACCCGCCGATGTGGCCGCACTGAGGCGGCACGTCGAAAACCCTCCGCCCCGGCCGATTCCGTGGCGCGGCCGACGCCGGCGCCACGAGCCCGGCCGGTTCACGCCCCCCGTGTCCAGAGGAAGCGGATCTCGGGGTGGCGGTGGGTGGCGGCGTCGAGAAGCGGGCGGTGGAGTCCCAGCAGGAACCGGTCGAAGAACGCGGTGGTGCAGGCCCGGGTGACGGTTGCCGCGCGGTGCGGGGCTGTGGCTGGCGCAGTAGCCGTACGACCAGTTCGGCATCGCTCAGGCGGGGTGCAATGCCGACCCGCGAGCGCAACGGCACCAGGTCGGAATTCTCCTTCAGCATGCCGTCGGCCGTCGCATAAAGTGCTGCCGCGAGGGTGTCCACGCCGTTCGTCGGAAAACGATCCCGAACACCCTCGTTCTCGTCTGCGAAGCGCTCATGCGCTCAGTGTGCCCGTACCCACTGACGCCCCACGGCGGCCGACGCCGTCTCCGAGACCCTGCAAACCCTCGGCATCGACCCCCGTATCAATAGCGGAGATATACGGCCCGGCATGGGCTACGGCGGGGGTCGCCTCCCCAAAGACGTACGCGCCTTCACAGCCTCCACCCGGCAGCTCGGAGTCGGCCAATCCGCCGTCCTCCTCTGTGCCGCCGAGGAGATCAACGAGTCGCGTACTGGCGTTGCCCTGAATCTCATCACCCGAGCCATGAGCGACTGATCCCTCGCAGGCATCCGATTGACGGTGTGGGGCGTGGCGTTTCTGATCATCGGCGGCAGCGGCTTCCTGGGAGCTGAGCTGATCCGGCAGGCAACGGCGGCCGGGCACGCCACCGCCGCCACCTACGCGACCAGGCCTGGCACTTCCCGGGCCGGCTGGCACCACCTCGATCTGCGGAACCCAGGGGATCTGGAAGCCGTGATGGCCGAGGTGAAGCCGCGCTTCGTCATCAACGCGTCGAGCGGCAAGGCCGACTGGGCGGTCACGGCGGAGGGCCCTGCCCTGCTCGCCTCGGCTGCGGCAGCGCACGGCAGCCGCCTGGTCCACGTCTCCTCCGACGCCGTGTGCTCCGGCACCCGGGTCCACTATGACGAGACCAGCCACCCCGACCCGCTCGCCCCGTACGGGGCCGCCAAGGCGGCGGCGGAGAACGGGGTCCACGCCCACTGCCCGGGAGCCGTCGTCGCCCGCACGTCCCTGATCATCGGCCACGGGCGCTCCGTACACGAACGCCTCATCCACGACCTGGCCTCCGGCACCCGCGAGGGCGCCCTGTTCACCGACGACATCCGCTGCCCCGTACACGTGGCCGACCTCGCCGCCGCCCTCCTGGAGCTGGCCACCACCGACGCGTCCGGAATCCACCACCTAGGGGGTGCCGACGCGCTGAGCCGCCACGGACTCGGCGTCCTGATCGCCCGACGCGACGGCCTGGCCCCTTCCCTCCTCCCCGCCGCTCTGCGCGCCACCAGCGGACTCCCCGGCCCCCTCGACGTACGCCTCGACAGCAGGGCAACCCAGCGGAGACTGCGTACGCGACTCCGGGGCGCTCGCCGGTTCTGCGCCGAACCGGAATGACCGCCCGGCCAAGCGGAGACGCCGCCGCCCGCCACCCCTTCAGCGCTTCCGGAACCCGCTGCTCCTTGCCTGATCGAAAGCGCCACAAACACCAGCAGGGGGCAACTACTCTGCTGACTCAGGAGCCACCGGAACGACGGAAGTAGCACGATGGACGACGAGCCGCTGTCGGAGTGGGCGGAGCGCCGCGCCGCGAAGATCGGACGGCTCCGAGCCGTCCCCCTCGTCTCCGGCGACGGACCGAAGGCCTCACACCTCAACCCCGACGCGCCCCGCGCCATCCAGCGCTGGAACGGGTACACCTGGGAGCCGTACGGCACCGCAGCCAACCTGGCCGAGGCCCAACGCCTCCTGCACCCACGCGCCGAGGAGCAGCCGACGATGGCGGCCCCACAGCCCCCGCCACTGCGTGCCGGGAGGGGCAGGCACCGCAAGCTCAGGCCGGGGGAATGATGCCAGGAGCGGGTCAACCCGCCTTCGGCTCGGACCCGGCAGGCCGGCCGAAGCGCCTTCGGACGGCACTGATCGATTTGCGGAGGGGAGCATAAGCCGTACGGTCACCGACCTGGACGACGAAGCCCTGAAGGCTGCTGGCAGGGAGCCCGGCACCACGACCCAGCGCGACACGGTCAACACCGCGCGCCGCGGAATCGCCGACCTTGATCAACGACTGCGCACCCTTCACGAGCTGCAGGACCCTGGCCCGTGACGGCGCTCTGAACGTGGGCCTCCTCCTCGACAAGCGGAACTACCGGGGCCGATCCGCACGATGAGTGTTGCCGACCGAGGCGGAGAGCCGGGACGAGATCAGTCCGCCTGCGGCTCGAAGGCCTTGGCGACCGCCCACGTGTCCTCGAACATGTGGTAGCGCGTGATGAGCCCGTCGCGGACCTCGATGTCGTACGCGAAGTCGGACTCGATGTCGCGCCCGGTCCCGAGGACTTCGGTGCGCAGACTGCCGAGGACGACGCACCGGTCACCGTCACCGATGATCGTGTCGATCTGGAAGTGCTTGACCTTTGCCCCCTGGCCGAGCTGCGTGTAGAACTCGGCGACGCCGACGCGGCCGGTCTTGCAGCCGATCCACGGCACGACGGAGGTGTCGCCGGGGATGAACCAGTCCACGTCCTCATCGAAGCGCTGGGCCAGCTCGTCCGGCGAAGCGCCGGAGAGAAGCTGCTCGAACAGGGTCTTCGCTGCCTCACGGGCGGTCACGGTAGTCACGACTATGACAAGGCGGAGGCCTGGCCACTTATGCCCGGTCGCCTCCGAGGGCACGAACGACACGAACGGCAACAGCTGCCGAACACAACCCGACGTGCCAACCCCGAACACGATCGCGGCCAGCACTTCCGACCACCGCGCCGACGCCGACCGTCGCCCTGAGGCCACGACGGTGCCTCCGACACCACCCGCTGGAAGGGCTGACCATGATTCCGCATGGTCGCTACAACAAACCGTTTTGCTTAGCCCAGCTTATGAATTGACCGCGAGCGCAAGGGTATCGCGCACCAGTATCGATCAATGCGTCGACCAAGGTGCTTCCTACGTATTCTGTTGCATGTCCCTCGCTGACAGCATTCGCTATCACACGCAGAGATCCCCAGACGGGAAGGGAGTTTCTGCGGGCGATTCTCCGAGCGTCTCCGTCATCGATCACAGCAATCGCATCATTGACCTCGGCCCACGCAAGGACAGTAGCTTCGCCCTGGTTCGACTTGCCACCCGAAACCAGATCCATCCACTTCACGAGTGCCGTGAGCTCATTCAGGTGATCGACATGCACGATCTCCAACCAATCAGCACTCGCCAGACTCAGCCCGTACGTACCGAGCTCGTCCACCACAGTCTGGGTGGTTACATTCCGCCGCCTCACGCCTTGCCAGGTCCGGGTGGCATCGCCGAGGACATCGAGTTTTCCTGCTTTGATTGCGTGAAAGAGAGGAGATGTATCCCAGGCGAGTAAGGTCGCGGGCAGGCTTGCATCGGTGGAGACGGCACTCACGGCAGCGGCTCCTCCAGGGCGCGCGTGGGCAGTTCATCCATCGTGAGTGCGCCATAGAGAAGATCGATGGCGCGTGGAGCTGTGATGGCGCCTGCTTCCCAGGCGCTCAGCACCGCCTTGCGCCACAACTTGCCAGTTGCACCTGGTTCAAGATCAGGGATCGGCTGTTCGCCGAGTACGGCGAGAAAGTCTCCACGCGTGGGCGAGTTCGCCTTCTGACGTCTGGCTTCCGCACTGTCGATCAGCCCCAGGTTGCGCACGCGATTTACGACTGCGCTCCAGGAGACCCTGTAACTGGCTGCCAAGGCAAGCATGGCGGGCCTGATTCTCTTGGCCTCTGTAACTTCCTGCCAAGCCCTCTCTACATCCTGGGCAGGAAGGATGAAGCACTCGACGAACCGGTCGATCTGCCGCTCACGCTCATCGAGGCCGGCTGCCACACCAGCGTCGCTGTGGTACTCGTCCTGCAAAAGATGATGACCAAGTTCGTGGGCAGCCGTCCACCGCCGCCTTCCGGGCTGTGCTTCTCCACTGATGACAGCTACGCCATACCCGTCCTGCAGGAGTGAAGCTCCCTCGGCCGACACGTCTACGACCGTCAGGAAGAGGCCCAGCCGCTCCACGACGTCCGCCATCGGCCCGAGTGGACCCGATGGCCTGTCCAGGACGCTCCGGGCTGCTGCGGCCAGGGCAACCGGGTCGACCTGACCTTCCTCCCGCTGCACAGAAGGGTCCAACGGCGGAGGGGTGAGGAAACCCTCTGTGATGAGCCAATGAGCATGGCGAGCGTGCTGCTCAAGCCGGGCATCAAGCCGGTAGCTGGCACGAGTTGCCTCGTCCGGCACGTCCTCCAGTGCGACTCGGCGGGATACGAGAGGAGCCGGCGGACGAGAGAGGAAATGCGCCAGAGGGACACCTAGCGCTTGGGCCAGGCGAGAAAGCTCAAGAGCGGAAACACGGCGGTCCCCGGCTTCGATGCGCACCATGGCCGTGCGATCGAGACCCACCTCGGAGGCCAGGCTGCCCTGGCTCATACCCGCGGCCAGGCGTGCCTCAGCGATCCGCTCGCCCACTTCGTCCCAGCCCTGCACTGCTTCCATGTGTGCGATTTTTGCACACACGGGGCTGGCTGGCATCTACGGAGGGCTGCGCTCTCGGTCAAACGCCCACATCAGGCCAGGCCAGGCGCGCGGCGGGCGCCAGGGGGCACGCAGGTGCCCCCCAAACGCAAGAAATGATCTTTGAATCCGAAGCGTCGGGCCACTGACCTGCAACGACGTAGGAATTCTTGCTTCTGCACTCCAGGTCGGCCTAGCGGCGAACTGAGGCTTGAGAAATAGCTCAGCCCCAGCCCGGGAACCGCCCGCAGAACAGGGTGGAAGATGCCCTCCGGCCAGGCGAAGATCCCTCTACGCTCCGACGAGAGCGGCAACCATGGGCGGCAGCCCACCGAGGAGTCTCATGGGTTCCGATGCTTGCGGAGTAGCGGCAGCAGCCCAGAGCCGACGAGCGCACGGCCGGGGGCCATGCGCTCACCGAGGACGACCCTTTAGAGCGAGCCGTCCCGTACGGCGGTGACGAAGGCCTGCCACTCCCCCGGGGCGAAGGTGTGCGCGCCGAGGGCGCGGTCCTTGCTGTCGCCCACGGCTACGAGGCCGTCCGGCGTCGGCTGGGTTTCGATGCACGTCCCCCCGTTGTCGCCGCTGTAAGAGGACTTCACCCAGGCACCGTCGGGCAGGCCGTATCGCACCATCTGCTGCGTCCACCTCTACGTTCTGTTCATGAACTCTCGCTGCACCGCCGAGACTAGTTCCATGGACTGCCGCGACGCGAGTGCTGTAGCCCTCAGTTCGTCGAAGGCCAGCTGATAGCGCTCCACGGGCAGATCCTCTTCCAGATACAACGCGCCGTCGAGGTAGTCCAGGTTGACGACGTCGAGATCCATCGGGTCGGGATACCTGTAGATGTTGAAGGCCCCATCGGCTCCCGCGTGCCATCCCTGCGAGAAGGGCACCACCTGGATGGTGAGCTTCGGCGGGTTGTTCACCTCGACGATCTTGCCGAGCTGGGCTGCCATGACGGTCGGTCCGCCGACCTCGCGGCGGAGCACCGCTTCATCGAGAAGGCAGACGTACTGCGGAGGGTTGTCCCGCGCGAGAATCTCCTGCCGGTTCGCGCGCACCTCGATGTAGGACGCGATCTCGTCCTCGGTCGCGGATCTGCCTGCGGACCGGATCACCTCCGTGGCGTACTCCGCCGTCTGGAGAAGACCCGGCACGAGCATCGGCTGGAACGTGAGAATCCGAGCGGCGTCCGACTCGATCGACAACCGCTCCTGGAAGCCGGCCGGGAGTATGTCGCCCCTCACGCTGGAGGAGCCATGGCCGTCACCGCTGAGCCGGACCCGCCCGACTACCGCCAAGACCTGGTCGCCCACCCCGAGGCCCTCGCGATCATGCGGCGCATCGTCAGCGCCCACGTAGACCTCTGGGGCTTCCGGGAGTTGAGCGACTCCGTCACGCTCTGCGCCCATGAGCTGCTGGCCAACGTGGACCGGCACACCGGGTCGCCGCACTGCACGATCACCCTGCGCCGCCGCCCCGACGGCGTACGGGTGACCGTCACCGACACCAACACCGACTCGCCCGCACCGCGCGACCCCGACTGGGACAGCGAGAGCGGGCGCGGGCTGGCGCTGATCTCCGGGGTCGCGGAGCACTTCGGCACGGTCGTCCGGCAGGAGAGCAAGGACGTGTGGGCCGAGATCCTCACCTCACGCCCGGCCGCACTGGCGTGAACGCCCTTCTCCCCCGGGCCTATTGGTGTCACGCCGATGCCGACGGCACCGCGCACCGAACGCCCCCCGCAGACCTCGTCACCACCGCTCCGGGGCCTGCCGTGGCCTGGATAGGTGAATCCGTACGGTGGCTGACGCCTCGGCTCGGCCATGACGCCTTCCACCGGGCGTGGGCCTGGCTCGGAGACCACCGGGGCGCGGAGGCGGCCGTGCGGGCGATGCGCCGAGGGCAGCCGTACGCGTACGAGCTGGAGGCACCCGACGCCCGCTGGCGCTGGACCATCTACCCCGTCTCCGTACTCCCCCTGCACCACCGCCTACCGACCGAGCCACCCGTCAGGAGCCACGCATGACCGCCACGACCACCACCGCTCACCCGGCGCCGTCCTCCGGAGCTGCCGCCGAACTGCGTGCCGCCCTCCGTGAGGCCGGGCTGGACGTGGGTGCGACCGGCGCCGACGACCACGTACAGCTGAACGCCCTCAAGGCCCCGGACGCACGGCAGTTGGCGCGGCTCATCCGTACCGGGACCAAGCGCACCCTCAAGGCCGCCCGCGCCCTGCGGGAGATCTGCGAGGCGTACCGGATCGACCTCCCCGAGCTGCGCGTACGGCAAGGCCGCATCACGCTCGGGGTCTGCCGGCTCGACGACGCCATGCGCCTGGCGCGGTTGCTGGGGGCCTCGTCGCCGGGGTCCGGCGTGCCCGGCGTGCCCGGCGTGCCCGGCGTGCCCGGCGTGCCCGGCGTGCCCGGCGTGCCCGGCGTGCCCGGCGCCGACACCGTACGGGGCCTGCTGGCCCAGGCCTTCACCGCTGCCACGGGAGGCGGGACTCTCGACGTGTCCGTACGGGAAGGGGCCTCGGACGTGGTGGAGTTGGGGTCCGTCGACGCTCGGACCGCTCGGCGGTTGATCGGGGCGCTGCGGTTCTGAGCCGCGCGAATGTGTCCGTACGCCGCGGACCGTGCACGGGAAGGAAGCCGCCGCGGCCCTCCCGTGCACGGCGTCTTGGGGGGTGCGGTCAGCAGTTCGGGATGACGGTGCCGTTGTTGTCGCGGGCCTCGTCGTTGCCCCAGCGGGAGAGGTAGTACGCGGAGACGTAGGCGTTGCGGCCGTTCTTGCCCGGGTAGACGCTGTCCAGGTCGGTGCGCAGCCACCAGTGGTTGAACTGGGTCGCCGTGCCGACGCGCGCGCCCCACACCTTGCAATAGACGTAGTTCGTACCGGCGTTGAGGATGCCCTGCGCGTCGGCCGTGTTGGGGGCTGCGTAACCGGTGGCGTTGGCGAACGTGTCGACCCAGTACCTGCCGCCTCCGCCCGCACAACCGTTGTCGCTCGTCAGGTACTTGCTGTAGTACGAGCCCGGATACGGGCTCAGCGACTGGCCGTTGATGACGATGTTCTGGCCGACCCCGTTGAGCAGCTGCTCGTAGTGGATGTGGGCGCCGGAGCTGTTGCCGGTGGAGCCGGTGGTGCCGATCTGCTGGCCCTGGCCGACCTGGGCCCCGTTGGCGACGGAGAAGGCGTTGAGGTGGAAGTAGTACGTCTGCCAGCCGCCGCCGTGGTCGATGGCGATGTAGTTGCCCGCGCCGCTGGGCTGCGAGTAGCGGTAGGCGGTGCCGGGGGCCGAGGCGAGGACCGGCGAACCGGCGGTGGCCCCGCCGTCGGTGCGGACGAAGTCGAGCGCCCGCCTGACCTCGGCGGAGTGGTGGCTGTAGGTCCACTGCTGGCCGCAGGCGTAGGGCGCCTTGAAGTTGGGCGCGGCCGCTGCGGGGGACGCGGTGGCGGTGACGGCGAGCAGGCCGCCGAGGAGCGCCAGCAGGGCGAGGAGGCTCGTACGAGTACGGGTGCGAGTACGGGTGCGAGTACGGGTGCCCATGCGGGGGCGAGTTCGGGGTCTGGGTCGGATAGAGCGGCGCATGGGTGGAATCCTTCGGGTCGACAACCGGGCAGTGGGGTGCTGGGTGTTCGAAGTGCCGTGGAATCTACGCGGGTTGAACGGACACCAGAGTGCCGCAATGTGAGCCGGGTGGACAGACCCCCGCGACCTGGGGTCTCAGCTTCAGAGGTGGGCGAGCAGGTCATCGAGCGGGGCGGGGACCTGGTCGGCGCCCAGGGCTTCGACGAGGACGCGACCGTAGTGAATCTTGCGCCCCTTCTTCGTACCGAGGAAGCGTCGCAACTGCTGTTCCGGTGACCGGCCTTGCTGTGCCGGCTGGCGCAGGAAGATCTGGAGCGCGCGCAGGTCGCCCTCCGCCTGGACCAGCTCCCGCACCCGTGCCACGCCGAGGGCCCGGATGAGCTCTTCCTCCAGGTCGGCCGCACAGACGAAGAACTCCTGCCCGGCGCCCGCGCCCGCCCGCTCCCATCCCCGCTCGTAGAAGCCGCGCTCCCGCTCGTCGCACAGGCCCGTGAGGCGGATACCCAGCCCGGAGGGGCCGAGGAGACCGGCGAAGCGGCCGACGCTCATCGCGCCGCCCATGGGGAAGACGCAGACACCCTCGGTGGCGAGGTCCCGGCCGCGCTTCTCCGCCAGTGCGTCGACGGCGGCGGCGTCGCTCGGGCCTTCGAGGAGGACAGCGGTCCGTACGGGGAGCTGTTCGGCCAGCTCACGGGCGGGGTCACCGGGCCCACCGGCCGCCCACACGGTGACCGCCTCGCGGAACGCGCCCCTGTCACCCCTGTCACCCATGTCACCCGTGTCAGCCATGGGACGAGTCTCCGCCCTGCGCGGCCGGTGCGGTATTCAATTTTCCGCGTCCGGAGCGCCGCACCCCGTGTCGGCCTCAGACGGGTTTGAGGAGGCTGCGGAGGTTGGCCATGCGTGCCTTGATGTCGGTGGGTTCGGTGGGGTCGGTGGGTTTGGTGGGGTCAATGGTGTTGGTGTGGTGGGTTGTGCGGCAGGGGCGGCAGAGGCCGTCGGGGAGGGCTTGTGGGGGGCCGGGGCGGCCGCAGTTGGTGCATTCGATGCGGAGGGGTTGGGGTGGGGTGGG